>JALSJT010000056.1 GCA_026989175.1 Thiomicrorhabdus sp.
TGACTTTAAGCTCCTCTCCGCTCAGTGTTGGAAAAGCGAGTTGCGTCATCGCTTGCCCGCCTTGAGAGACGATTTTTCGTAAGTCTTGATAGCGCAGGGGGGGAGAATTAAAATCACGACACGTTTGATTAAGCGCATAGGCAAAGTCATATGAGGTGTCGAGCAAGGTACCGTCTAAGTCAAATAAAATACAGTCAATGGACATGGAGAGTGTTCCTCAAAGCCCTTTTTGGTAAGCAAGTAGATAGTTTACGTCAACGTTATCGCTTAAGCCATATTGATTGAGTAGGGGGTTAAATTCAATGCCGGCACTGTCGCGTAAATAAAGCTCGGCAGGTCGCGCCATCGCATCCATTTCGGCAGGGGTGATAAATTTTTCGTGAGTATGGGTGCCTTTGGGGACTAAATTTAAAATGTGTTCTGCCGCAATAATGGCTAATAAATAGGATTTGTAATTGCGGTTTAAGGTGGAAAAAAAGACCCAGCCACCGGGTTTGACGCAATCCGCCGCCGCTTGAATGATGGACTGAGGATCGGGGACGTGCTCTAGCATCTCCATACAGGTCACAATATCGTGCTGTTCTGGGTGTTGTTGTGCGTAATCTTCGGCAGAGATGAGTTGGTAATCAACCTTTACGCCAGAATCCAGTCCATGTAATTTTGCAACCGTGAGCACCTCTTTTGCGAGGTCGATCCCCGTTACCTCGGCTTCTTTTTTCGCCAGCGATTCGGACAGAATTCCGCCGCCACAACCAATGTCGACAATACGCTGACCTTTAAGCGGGGTAAATTGTTCAATAAAGGCCACACGATAAGGATTGATTTTATGTAACGCACCAAACTCGCCCTCTTTATCCCACCAAGTACTTGAGAGGCGGTTAAAGTTCTCGAGTTCGTTTAGGTCAACATTCACATGGGAATTATTTGAGGGCGTATCTAAAGAGCTAGGGACTGTCATGCTGGTTCACACTTTATTTTATGATTTTAATTAAACCCATGAATTATACCCATTTAAAAGAGAAAGGCTTAAAAAATACATTTAGCTAAAAATAAAGCCCGCTAAGCAACTTAAAGCCGTTTTCGTTAGGGGGGAAGGGTTGTTTTTATTATCGCTTTAAGGCGGTTATTTGGGTATAATGCGGGGCTTAATGAGTTAACTATATAGAGTGGATGATCAATGTCTGGATTTGCACGTGAAATTATTCCCATTGCGTTAGAAGATGAAATGGAGGGTTCTTACCTCAGTTATGCGATGAGCGTAATTGTTGGTCGAGCCCTTCCGGATGTAAGAGATGGATTAAAGCCGGTGCATCGTCGTGTGTTGTATGCGATGAATGTTTTGAATAATGACTTTAATAAGCCTTACAAAAAATCCGCCCGTATTGTCGGGGATGTAATTGGTAAATATCACCCGCACGGTGACACAGCTGTTTATGACACCATTGTTCGTATGGCGCAGCCATTTTCATTGCGTTATATGTTGGTGGATGGACAAGGTAACTTTGGTTCGGTTGATGGTGATTCACCCGCGGCGATGCGTTATACCGAAATTAGAATGTCCAAAATTGCTCATCATCTGTTGGCAGATCTTGATAAAGAGACGGTTAATTTTGCCGAAAACTACGATGGTTCTGAATCCGAGCCAGTGGTTCTTCCAACCCGCGTTCCCAATTTATTGATTAACGGTTCTTCTGGAATTGCGGTGGGGATGGCGACTAATATCCCCCCTCATAATTTAACCGAAACGGTCAACGCCTGTTTGGCGCTGATTGAAAACCCTGAAATTGATGTTGCCGGATTAATGGAGTATATCCCTGGGCCTGATTTTCCAACACACGGAATTATTAACGGCGCATCGGGAATTCGTGAAGCGTATGAGACAGGGCGTGGTCGCGTTAAAATTCGCGCAAAAACCTCGATTGAAACGGATAAAACCGGTAAGTCTAAAATTATTGTCGATGAACTGCCTTATCAAGTGAACAAAGCCCGTTTAATTGAACGTATTGCCGAGTTGATTAAAGATAAAAAAATTGATGGCATTACTGCGTTACGCGATGAGTCCGATAAAGATGGAATGCGCATTGTCATTGAACTGCGTCGTGGTGAAGTGCCTGAAGTGATGATTAATAACCTCTATAAGCAAACTGCAATGCAAACCGTGTTTGGTGTAAATATGGTGGCGTTGATTGACGGCCAACCGAAGCTGTTAAATCTAAAGCAAATTATTGAAGCGTTTGTAAAGCATCGTCGCGAAGTGGTGACGCGTCGTACCATTTTTGACCTTCGTAAAGCGCGTGAAAAAGCACATGTATTAGAAGGCTTGGCAGTTGCACTCAATAATATTGATGAGATGATCGAGCTAATCAAAGCCTCGCCGAGTCCTGCGGTTGCCAAAGAGCGCATGTTGGCCAGAGATTGGTCGGTGGGCAAAGTGGTTGAGTTGCTAGAGCGTGTTGAACTAAAAGACGTTCGCCCAGAGGATCTTCCTGAAGGATTTGGTGCGGAAGGTTCTATTTATCGACTGTCACCGGTTCAAGCACAGTCCATTCTTGAGATGCGTTTACATCGCTTAACGGGGTTAGAGCAAGATAAAATCCTAGATGAGTACAAAGGGTTGGTGATTAAGATTACCGAATTTTTAGAGATTTTAAGAAACCCTGATCGTTTAACCGAAGTGGTCACTGAAGAGTTGCATGAAGTGGTGGAGTCGTTTGGTGATACACGCCGTACCGAAATTGACTATAGCTACCAAGACCTAGATGCCGAAGACCTGATTGCCGTTGAAGAGCGTATCGTAACCCTGTCGCAAGACGGTTACATTAAAACGCAACCGTTAAGTGATTATCGTGCACAAAAACGTGGTGGACGTGGTAAGTCGGCTACGGCGATGAAAGAAGAGGATGAAGTTGGGCAACTGTTTGTTGCCAGTACACACGATATGCTGTTGTGCTTCTCCAATAAAGGAAAGCTGTATTGGCAAAAAACATGGCAGTTGCCACTGGCGAGCCGTGGTAGTCGTGGTAAACCGATTGTGAATATTCTACCGTTAGACGACGGCGAACACATTACTTCGGTCTTGCCGGTTAATGAGTTTGATGACGAACGTATTGTCTTTATGGCAACCCGTAATTCGGTGGTCAAACGCGTGAAGCTAAAAGACTTCTCTCGCCCACGAGCCAACGGCATTATTGCGGTTGACTTGCTGGAAGATGATGAACTGGTCGGAACCGCTTTAACTGATGGACAGCAAGAAATCATGTTGTTTAGTAACATCGGTAAAGCGATTCGCTTTAAGGAGAGCGATGTTCGCGTGATGGGTCGTACCGCACGCGGCGTACGTGGCATGAAGTTGGGTGAGGGTGCTAAGGTCATTAGTATGCAAGTTGCTAAACCTAATACGCTGATTTTAACCGCCACCGAGAATGGCTTTGGTAAATGTACACCCGTTGAGGACTACTCAACGATTAACCGTGGTGGGCAAGGGGTGATTTCTATTAAAACCTCTGAACGTAATGGTTCGGTTGTTGCAGCGGTTACTGTTGTACCTGAGCAAGAGATGGTCTTAATTACCAATAAAGGTACACTGGTTCGATCACGTATTTCAGAAGTATCGGTTGTGGGACGTAACACACAAGGCGTTAAACTCATTAACGTCACCAAAGGTGAGCAAGTGGTAGGGCTTGCCGTGGTGGATATTGAAGAGGTACTGAATGACGTGTTAGAAGAGGATGTGGAATCGGTTGAGTCCGGAAGCGTCGCCACAACAGAAGCGTCTGCTTCAGAAGAGACGACTAACGTAGATAAAAAGGACTAAGTGCGAGCATGTCAAGAGCGTTTAACTTTAGTGCAGGACCGGCGATGTTGCCAGAAGCGGTCATGCAAAAAGCGGAAAAAGAGTTTTTAAACTGGAATAACACTGGTATGTCGGTGATGGAGATGAGCCATCGCAGTAAAGAGTATATGTCGGTGGCACAGCAAACCGAAGCAGATTTGCGTGAGGTCATGGAAATTCCGGATAACTACAAAGTGCTGTTTTTACATGGTGGCGCATCGATGCAGTTTGCGGGTATTCCGCTTAACTTAACGCAACCCGATGACGTAGTGGACTATTTTGATACCGGCGTTTGGTCAACCA
>JALSJT010000057.1 GCA_026989175.1 Thiomicrorhabdus sp.
TTTTGTCCAGTTCATCATCACTTATTTCCTCTTTCTAAAACGGTTGACGAGTTACCCTGCATAACAAGCGGGTACCCTTTTACTTGATTGGCATTCGCAATCGTTTGATCTAAACTTGCGTTAGCCAGCTCAACATTCAAACGAGCCACTAACGCATCTTTTTTAATTAATAGTAACGATTGAATGGAAGACTCACCTAACTGGTAGGACTGCTCTGCTAACCGTAACGTCTCTTGTGCAATCTGATTTTGTTTCTCGGCCAATACGCGACGTTTTTCACTCATTAAAATCGCTTGATCGGCTGCTAAAATGGCAACATTCAGTGACTGCTCAGCACGCTTTAGCTCAATACGCTGTGTTTGAAGCGCCTGCTTCTTCTCAGCCACATTCACCAAGTTCATCGGGGCTTTACCGATTGGAATGGACACCTCTAAAAACAAAAATGTATTGTCTTCCGCTCTGTTTTTATCATTTTGCGCACCAACAAAGAAGCTTGGACCGTCTTGATTCATGGTTTTTTGTTGAGCGTACTGTGCCTTAGAAACATCATAAGCCGATTGAATCCAGCGTAATTCAGGATGTTTATGTAAAGGTAATGAGCTTTGACGATGTTCAACAATCTCTTGCGGAAGTTCCGACTGATTCGTCCAGAACGAAAACTCTTTTTTAATCAAGTTTAGCTGCCCGAGCTTTTGCTCTGCTAACGCTTGTTGCTCTAACACAAACTTCTCTGCCAGCAATAAATCCAGTTGAGCGCTATCGCCCACCTCAACTTTACGCTTCACATTCTCTTTTAATTCAAGGCTGTTTTTAAAGGCAGACTCCGCTAAATCGGCCTCAACTTGTGCTTTTTTATACGCCCAAGTAAGTTGACGTAACTTACCCGATGCCAACCAATTTAGGTACTCTTGTTGTACAGTGAGTTGCGATTGATAAGCCTCTGAAACCCCTTTTAAAGACTCTTTTTGTTTCGGTAACAACACCGAAAACTCCAAGCCAGCCGCCCAGTTTTGGGTATCTAAATTATCGGTTAACGCATCATTTTCATGTGTGACCGTAATTGACATTGCATCCGAGAGCCAGCGTTGAGATAACGACTTATTCGCATCCGACAACGATTGCAGTCCCGCTCGCATTAATGCCTCAGGCTGCTGCTGTGCAACAGGCGCGACTAAAGCAACATAGTCGGTCGATGCGGCAATCGAATAAGAAGTACTCAAGCCCAACGATAGGCCAAACATACAAGACCATACAAAACGCATTCTATGTTTAAAAGGGGGGAAATTTTTGTTGATAACCAAAGCGTGATTCGTCATGATAAACCGTCCATTTTGAATAATGACAGAGATCATACAAAACGAACCTGAATTGAAACTGAAAAAATAAATTTAAAAACGGATAAATGACGCGAGCAGATTAAAAAGACATCAGACTTTTCTGTCAGTCAATCCTAATCGCTACTTTACTCTGACCCCATTTTTTGCTAATTTGTTTGGTGATTAAATTCAATTATTACCTTTAAGCCCCCCCGTTCAGAGTGAGAAAACGTTAAATTGGCCTGATAGGCAGTGGCAATTCCTTTCACGATAGATAAACCAATACCATGCCCCGGCTTGGTTTCATCTGTTCGATAACCTCGCTCTTCAAAGTGCTGCAACTGTGCATCGGTTGCGCCAGGACCATCGTCTTCAATAACCAAACGGTTGTCTTTAAACTCAATAAAAACCTCATGTTCACACCACTTACAGGCGTTATCAATTAAGTTTCCTAATAGCTCAAAAGCATCCTCTTTTTCCATATTCAATAAGGCACATTCCGAGATATTGGCTGTAAAGGTAATCGCTTTATCTCGATAGAGCTGTCCAAATGTAGGCTGTAAATCCTGCCATAAAGAGGTAAAAGGAATTGCCGTAATGGATTGATGGTTGGCAATACGATCCATTTTCAACTCCCGTTCAATCAGGTTTAAGATGATATTGCTTTGAGATTTTAATTGCGATTTTAACTCAGGATACCCCTTGAGTTCTGGCGCATCAATCAGTTGAAAAATTAGATTTAAGGGCGTTTTCAAGCTGTGGGACAAATTACCGTTTAACTGCCGAGATTTTTCAAACTGCAAAGAGGATTGTGCCAGTGCCAAGTTAAGACTTTCAATCAAAGAGCGTACTTCTAGCGGGTATTCCGTTGGCTGTAAATGTATTTTATGACCCAACTGAAATTCACGTAACTGCGCTTCTAACGGTCTTAATTGTCGAAAAGTGCGCTGTAATAACCAGCGCAATAGAAAATACAAACTTACCAGTGTGAGCAGAGTCAGCACCCCAAAAAACACATCAAACTTAGTAATCATATTTTGCATCAGTGACAAGTCCTCTGCCACGTAAATTTGAATCGGCTGCCCCTGTTTAATTAACTCTACACGATAAATTAACACCAACTCCTCAACCGGGCCTGGCGCTTCATAATGATCGGTCTTTTTCTTAGACGGCTCCAGTGTCTCTGTCTGAATATCTAAACGTTTTGCATACAGCGGATACTTATCTAAAGAGGGGGAGTAAAAACGCTGTTGTGGCGTAACGACAACAAAATAGTGACCCGAGTATAAACTTGAATAAATGGCACTAATACCCTCAAAATTTAACTGCCACACACCTGATTCATAAGTTAAGTTATGCTCGATGTTATCCGCATCATGCTCAAGCCTAGTGAGTAGATAGTCATCGGTAATGGTGTGCATGGTCGACTGCAAAAACCACCAAAATGCGCCAAATACAATTAATAACCCTAATACTAAAGAGCTAAAAATCTGCTTTTCTAATGAGCGTGAACGAGTCAAAAATGACTGTAATTTCCCCCCCCCTACTTTGTTAGTGTTGTTAGCCATTTTGTTCACCACAAAATCGATAGCCCAACCCCCGTAAGGTCTCTATCGCTTGTTTGCCCATCATTTTTCGCAACTTTCGAATATACACCTCAATCACATTACTCTCACGATCATAGGTTTGATCGGATATTCGGGCTAACAACGCATCTTTCGAAAACACTTTATCTGGGTGCGATAAAAGTACATAAGCCAGACGAAACTCCGTCAAGGTTAAGCCATACGTTTTTTCATCGACACAAAGCTGCTTGGTTTCTAAGTTAAGTAGACAATTACCGACTGAAATTGTATTAGAGCCAGCATGCTGTCTTCTTAACAACGCCTCAATCCGAGCCAATAATTCCTCATACTGAAACGGTTTTCCTAAGTAGTCATCCGCCCCTTTTTTCAACCCTTCAACACGCTCCTGCCATGAGTTTCGAGCCGTTAAAATGAGTACGGGCGTTTTCGTGTTTAACACAAACTCACCCTGTCTAAGGTCATCCAAAATCGCCAAACCAGGTCGCTTGGGCAAACCTAAATCCAATAAAATCAGATCATATGAGAACTCTTTTAGGGCATAAACCGCCTCTTCGCCATCATAAGCAACATCGACGAGATAGTCCTGCTCAGTCAATCGTGTTTGAATCGTCTTCACCAACAACGGTTCATCTTCCACTAAAAGTAATTTCATTGCCGCCCTACCCAAGGTTAAAAAATAAAAATATTGACTATAACAACATGCTAATATTATCTGCTATATTGAACCGTTAGGCATACTATTATGGCAACAAGTGAATCAAAAGCGACCATTTTAATTGTAGATGATGCACCAGAAAATATTGATATTCTGCGTGGCTTACTCAAAGATGACTATAAAATAAAAGTTGCCATCAATGGCGCGAAAGCCTTAAAAATTGCACAGAGCACGCCACATCTTGATCTTATTTTATTGGATGTCATGATGCCAGAGATGGATGGCTATGACGTTTGTCGCCAACTCAAAAAGCAGCTTTCAACCGCCTCTATTCCCGTTATTTTTGTCACCGCAAAAGGGGAAACCGATGATGAAACCTTAGGATTTGATTTAGGAGCGGTAGACTACATCACCAAACCCATCAGCCCGCCTATTGTCAAAAAACGTATTCAAATTCACCTTGCACTGCACAATGAAAAACGGTTGCTTGAAGCAGAAGTTCGCAAACGCACCCAACAACTCGAAGCCTCTCGAAAAGAGATTATTGCCTGTTTAGGCAA
>JALSJT010000058.1 GCA_026989175.1 Thiomicrorhabdus sp.
GTGTTTAACGCCTGCATTTGATCCAGCGCCAAAAAATACTGCTCTTGATTGGAGACAATCAAAAACTGCTCACAAAACGGCTGATTACGCAGCACGGTTTTTTGAAACAACGACTGTTCTTGAAACAGAGGTACAAACTGCTTAGGCAGTAAGGTACGACTAATCGGCCACAAGCGCGTGCCTGAACCACCACATAGAATTAAGTTAATCATAAAAGGCTTAAACGGCAACCGTTCCTTGTTTTGTTGAGTTGTTTTGAGAGGGGTATTTTATCAGTAGATGAAGCGAGCGCACATAAAAAAGGGAGTTGATTTATAAAAAATCAACTCCCAATCAAGCTTATAAAGGGTTTTTAGTACAGAAGGTTAAGTCAGCTTACGACGACGTGCCGCCATAAATCCAACCAGTCCGAGCCCGCCTAACATTAATGCGATGGAGCTGGGTTCAGGAACAGGAGAAACGGAAGTAAGAAAAATATTCATGCCGTATTGAGCACCGTCCATAGCTGCGATACCAGAGACGGATATAGTGTGCTCTCCTGGTGCAATGATAATCTCTTCAGTTCCGAGTAATGGGTAGCCATATGGGCTAACACCAAGTTCTGCACTGTACAGATCGCTGTAGCCAATAGAATTTTGGAAAGAAATCTCAGTAAAGGTTTCAAGCATTCCATCCCAGTTTTTAGCGGTAGCTGATAGGTTCCATGTATGACCTTCTGGTGCAATAAAGGTAAAGGTGTCACTAAATTCACCTTCAAGATCAACGGTACTTGATGTATAAAAATCATAACCTACTGGTGAGATAGGCACTTCACGATATACCCCTGTTTCACCAAGGTCATAAGCCGTCGCCATGGCATGGGTTGAGAGCAGTGTTGCTCCTAGCATAAGACCGCATGTTAATGTTTGAAAGAGGTTGCTGTTTTTCATGACAAAATACCTTCTGGGGTTGCGTTATTGTGGTTTATGGTATGCATGATACTGCATATTACTTATTGTTGTCAATTGTTAAAGTAGGCTTTTTTACTGTATGCCCTCTCGTGCAAAGGTCTCATTTTTTCATTACTCTTTCAAGCATTCGATGCAACTGTTCGGTGCTTTCAGGACCTCGTACGGTATATGTTTGGCTGGCATCGGCTGAAAAGAAGACGACGGCACCGCTGGTAATTTGATAGTGCTGTGCAAAGCTTCGTCCATCGGGTAGACCTAAGCTGGCGACTAAAAATTCCACTTGATCACCATACTCATCTCGAATGGGGGCGAGCAACTCCATAACCATCATGCCACCTGCGGTATTGACATCATAAACCAGTACCACGGCGGGTTTACCCACACCAATCCGGTCTAAATCGGTTGGATATGGGCTTTGTGGTAGCTGTGTCCAAATTAAAATAGCGGAGGCGCCGAGGGCGATGGTGTAGATTAGCCATTTTTTCCATGTGGCAAGAGGGGATTTAGGGGGGGTGGCGACGGTCATATTATTTTCCTTTGTTTAGTGATGTAATTTGAATCTTATTTTAACGGCTTTTTTATTGGGTTACGTATTTTTTACAGTTTAAGTCGTTTAAAAATAGCTTCGGGAATCGAACGAATAATAAACATAATGCCCATCCAAAAAATAGGGGTGTAGAGGGTTTTGCTCTGTTTTTTGTCAATGGCAGTCGTGATGTTTTTAGCGATCTGTTCGGGTTGTGCCCAGAGTGCGCCTTTTTTAAAGTCGGCGGTCATGGGCGTATCGACAAAGCCAGGTTTGATGTCAAGCACCTGTACGTTGTGGGCATAGAGTCGATTGCGTAAGCCTTGTAGGAAAATTGAGACCATGCCTTTGGCTGCACCGTACACGTAGTTGGATTGTCGCCCACGGTCGCCTGCCACGCTGGTGATGACGGCAATGGTGCCATGTTGTTGTTTTTCAAACTGATTGGCAAGCAGAGTGAGCAGTGAAACGGTGCTAATTCCATTGGTGCTGAGTTCGGTCATGGTGCGATGCACGTCTTGTTCACAGGCTTTTTGGTCGGGTAGGGTTCCGTGAGCAATGAGCACGGCATCAACGGTTTTAAGGGTATCAAATACCTGATTGAGTACGGTTTGGTGGCTTTCAAATTGATTGACATCCAGTTGCGCGGTGTGTACTTCGTTGGCGCCTCTTACTTTGGCATCGGCGGCGATGGTGTCAAGCTGTGCTTGGTTTCGTCCCAATAAATAGAGGTTGGCTTGCTCGCTGGCGTAACGGCGCAGTGTTGCTTGGGCAATCGCGGAGGTGGCGCCAATAATAAGAATGTTCTGTTTCATCTGATTTTCCTAAAGTTTGTAAACGCTATAATCCGAGACGTTTGGATTGCATTGAGTTAAAGCATTTATCTGCGCCGTATTGCGCTCTAATTTGTTGAAACTGTTGCCACTGTGGATAGCTTAGCTTAAAGGTTCGTTCACTCATGCGGGCGTCTTTGGCTAAATAGAGCCGTCCGCCGTAGTGCAGTACAATTTCGTCCAGTTGGTCTAAAAAAGCGAACAGGGTGCTGTCAATTTTAAAGTCAATGGCAAGGGTGTAGCCTTCGATGGGAAAGCTTAGGTAGTTGGCATTTTGTGCGCCAAACACCTTGAGCACCGCTAAAAAAGAGCTGCGTTTGGAGTCGACTATTTTGGTGAGTATTTCGGTAAGTCCTTCTAACCCTGCCTCTTTTGGAAGCACAAACTGGTATTGGGTAAAGCCTTTTTTACCGTATAAACGATTCCAGTTTTGAATGCTGTCTAACGGGTAAAAGTAGGGGGCGTAATGGACTTGGCGCTGGCTCTGTTTTTGCCGTGTTTTATGGTAGTACAGGGTGTTAAAGGCTTTGACGGTCACCGAGTTCAGCAGTGCGCTTGGCATATTAAACGGCACATTGCGTTGACTGGGTTCGGCAGTTTTTAGGTTGTAGGAGACATATTTTTTTTCGGAATGTTCACCAAGCATCAGTAGCGATCGCCCGAGCTGTTTGCCTTTGGTGAGGCCATCAATCCAAGCCACAGAGTAGGTGGCATTTTGGTGGGTTTCAAACTGTTCTAGCGTTTCGGCAAGGTTATCGGTTTTCCACGTGGTCTCTTCAATAAAGGCACTTTCAATTGGGATCAGTTTAAACCGTGCGGCGAGAATAACGCCAGTCAGTCCCATGCCGCCACAAGTGGCTAAAAAGAGTTCACGGTGTTCGGTAAGGGAGCAGGTGAGCGGTTCGCCCGAAGCGACGCACAGGGTGAGGCTGATGAGGTGTTGACTAAAACAGCCGTCAAGATGATGGTTTTTGCCATGGACATCACTCGCAATTGCGCCGCCGACCGTCACAAATTGGGTGCCGGGGGTAACGGGTAAAAACCACCCCTTAGGCACAAAGGTGTTTAATACATCGGCAAGGCTAACGCCTGCGGCACATTCGACCACGCCGGTGGTTTCATCAAACTGAATAAATTGATTAAGTTTTTCGGTTTGAAGGGTGGTCTCCGCCAAAGCACTGTCGCCATAACTGCGCCGTAAACCACTGGCGATCAAAGCGGGGGAGCTGTTTTGTAGAATGGCATTTGGCACGTCTTGCAGTTGGGTTGCACGGAGGACGTTGCTTTCGACCGTTGGGTATTTCCCCCATCCGCTGAGCGTGGCAGACTTATTTAAAGACATAGCGTTTATCCAATTGATACTTAACATAGTAGCCAATGGCTAATCCAATAACGCCACCCAAATAGCGCATCTCTTTGGTGCCGTAAATGGCATCAAATGCGAGTTCAAAGCCCCAGAAGATAAAGGTGGTGACGATGCCCATAATGGTATACAGCGTAAAGGTCTTGGAGCCGTGTTGAATGCTTTTGGTTTGGTATTTGAAAATGTAGCGTTTATCGAGCCAATATTTTAAGACCAATCCCACGGCGGTGCCAGCAAAAATAGAGAGCATAATCGCAAAGGAACCTTGGTAGAGCGTGATGGCGATTTCTTGGCTGCCAATGTTCGCCACGGTGGCGAATAGGGCGAAAATCGTGTACATTAGTGCAATCTTTGTCTTATTACCGACGACCACTTTACTACCTTACGAGGTTAATTAATTTTTAGCATGAATTCTAACACTTCTCC
>JALSJT010000059.1 GCA_026989175.1 Thiomicrorhabdus sp.
TGTACTAAACAGCACCGATACGGAAAGCCGTCAAACCTTTTTAAGTAAGCTATTGAAAAAGATTTGGGCGGAAAAACGTGCCTGTGATGTCCGTTTTGACAACGAGCAGGAAGCCCAGCGTTATGATTTAACGCTGTGGAATATTCAACCCCAAAGCTTTATTCCACACAGCGTTGCCAAACAGATTCCATCCGCGCCCATTCAACTCTATGGTAACGAGATACCCCACCCTTGCAAAGATGTACTCATCAACTTGCACCCCGAGTTTCCTAGCCAGTTTTCAGGCTACCAGAGAACCATTGAGATACTGGATCAATCGGATTACCTGATTCAAATGGGACGGGAACGCTGGAAGGCGTATAAAGCACAAGGGATTGAACCCACGGTTCATAAAATCGGGTTTTAAAATTTTGGATTTTAAAATATTCTCCCCCCTATCTACACAAACGGCAAATAAAAAAAAGGGGGGGGGGAAATATTTAAACGGGTTTAGATTGTAACGCTTTACGGTTCTTAATGGCACGTCGAATTAAGGCGACAAACACACCCAGCATTAAACCTAATACGCCAGCCACCGCTAAAATCAGCCCTTTCTTCGGCTTCACCTTCTCAGCAAAAAGTGCAGCTTGATCCACTTGCATCACGCCAAACTTTTCAGGCTCTATTTTTAACGACTTTAAGAGCTGTAATGACTCTTGCCAACCACGTAAATTGGCAATAAAAGCATCATCATTTTTACGCTGCGCCAGCACATTTCGCTCCGCTTCCAATAAATCTGAACCCAATAGGTACAACGCAATACCTTCGTCCTGCCCTGTCTTATTTAAATTATTAATATTCAAGGTGGGCCCTGAAGAGACGGGTTTACTTAAATTAAGCGCTTTGGTAATTTTAATCGCTTCATCCAGCTGTGCAATTCGATCCAAACGACGGCTCTGTTCGACCTGTCTAGCACTGGCAATTTTTTGTTCTATTAACTGTTCTCTTGCCCGTTTTTCAGATTGCAACTGCTGAGTAATGTAATAGATGGTTCGCTGCTCCGCTTTTTGCACAATGGCATTCAATATTTCGGCCACTTGAACATCCGTTAATGGCAAAGCAAGTTGTGCAGACAACCCTAGGTTTAATATTTTTTTATCCTCCTGTGCCACTGAAAAATCGTGCATAAATTGATTAAACGCTTTACTTTCCGCCTTAACTCGTTCGAGCCCTGAAAGTTGCTCAACCTCCGGCTCATAGATTTGTGCCAACCCATACGCTTCAAAAATTGCTTTTAAGGTTTGCCTAGACTTTAAGTTGCTCTGATAGAGCGCAAATACCGACTCTGCACTATTGAGCGTATTGACCGTATTGACCGTACTAGGAGAGTCATCGCTGACCGCTTCGGCCAATACATTCATGGGAATGACCTCTTCCAGCTTAGGCGGCAATAAATAGGTGGTCGCTTTATACACTGGGGTTACAGCAAAAGCATATACCACGGCTACCGCCACCACCGTTAAAAATGAAATTAAAATCGTTAGCTTCTCTTGAACCAACCCCTCCCATAGCTCAAACAGATCAATTTCATCATTTATGTCCTGTTGTGATAACGCGACTGTGCTCTTTTGTTCCATTCTCTTATCCTATTTTCAATAAAAAGACGTCTAAAACCGTATTAATCAAGGCATTATACCTAAGCTTACAATTTAAGTTTGCCCCGAATTTAAAGGTTCTCTTTACACAATTGCTTCACTATAATGTGATTTCAAGATTATAAACGGAAGCGTATCAATGGAAATCACCCAACTGCTGGAATTTAGCGTACAACAAGGCGCATCGGATCTACATTTGTCTTCAGGACAGCCACCCATTATTCGAATTCATGGCGACATCCAACGTATTGATGCCCCCCCCTTTGATGCCGAAGCGCTACAAACCATGATTTATGATGTCATGAATGATGAGCAACGCCGTCAGTTCGAGTCTAATTTGGAAGCCGACTTCTCATTTGAGCTACCCAATATTGCCCGCTTTCGTGCCAATATTTTTCAACAAAACCGAGGAATTTCAGCGGTTTTTAGAACGATTCCCAGTAAAGTTTTGACCTTAGAAGACCTTGGTGCGCCCGAAATTTTTAAAGAGATTGCGAGCCTGCACAGAGGCTTAGTCTTGGTAACGGGACCCACTGGTTCGGGTAAATCGACAACACTAGCGGCGATGGTCGATCATGTTAATAAAACCTCAGCAGGTCATATTTTAACCATTGAAGACCCCATTGAATTTGTTCATGAACCCATTCGCTGCCTAATTAATCAACGTGAAGTCCACCGTGATACTCAGAGCTTTACCAATGCATTGCGTTCCGCCCTACGTGAAGATCCGGATGTCATTTTAGTGGGAGAGTTACGGGATTTAGAGACCATTCGCTTAGCCCTCACCGCAGCGGAAACAGGGCATTTAGTTTTTGGAACCCTACACACTAGCTCAGCGGCTAAAACCATTGATCGTATTATTGATGTCTTTCCTGCAGAAGAGAAAGAGATGGTGCGTTCCATGCTTTCTGAGTCCTTACAAGCGGTTATCTCGCAAGCACTGTTAAAGAAAAACTCAGGCGGTCGTATTGCGGTACATGAAATTATGTTGGCAAACTCCGCCATTCGTAACCTCATTCGTGAAGCGAAGGTGGCACAAATGTACTCCGTCATCCAAACCTCGACTCAAGCGGGCATGCAAACCTTAGACCAAAACCTTCAAACACTACTTGCCAAGGGTCATATAAATAAAGAAGCCGCTCGCGCGAAAGCGGTAAACAAAAGCACTTTTGACTAGGATCAAGCGTATGAGCAACCCGATGGAAAAAAACTACACCGATTTACAAAAAATGTTAATTCATTTCACTCAGTCAGGGGGTTCCGATCTATTTATTACCGCTGGTCGTCCCGCCACGATGAAACAGAATAGTCGGCTGATCAACTTAACCGAAGATCGAATCATGCCTCCTTTGGCGATTCAACTCTGTAAAGAGTTAATGAATGAAGAACAACAGGCCTCTTTTCAAGAGACCCATGAGTGTAACTTTGCCTACCATATCGCAGGGATTGCACGTTATCGTGTTAATGTTTTTATGCAACGTGGAACTCCCGGCATGGTTATTCGTGCCGTACAAACTGAAATCCCTGAATTTGATAGCTTAAAATTACCCGTCATTCTCAAAGAGCTGATTATGGAAAAAAATGGGCTCATCTTGATTGTTGGCGGAACGGGCTCTGGTAAGTCCACCAGTTTAGCCAGCTTGGTTGACCATCGAAACCGTGAAAGTGAAGGGCACATTATTACCATTGAAGACCCGATTGAGTTTGTGCATTCCCATAAGCGTAGCATTGTGACTCAACGAGAGGTGGGCGTAGATACCGATACCTATGACAGCGCCCTTAAAAATACATTGCGACAAGCACCCAACGTTATTTTAATTGGAGAGGTTCGAACCAAAGAGACCATGGAACATGCCATTGCCTTTGCTGAAACAGGGCATTTGTGCCTTTCTACCTTACACTCCAACAATACCAACCAAACGCTGGATCGTATTATTAATTTTTTCCCCCCCGATCAGCACGCCCATATTTTAATGGACCTCTCTCTCAACCTCAGAGCGATCGTCTCGCAGCGGTTAGTACCCAAGCTTGGTGGAGGACTGATTGCAGCGGTTGAAGTGTTGATTAACACACCAAGAATCAGTGAGCTTATTTTAAATGGGCAGGTCTCTGAAATTAAGCAATTGATGCAAAACTCCCAAGCCTTAGGCATGCAAACCTTTGACCACGCTCTCTTTAAACTCTATGAGGATGAATTAATCTCGTATGAAGATGCGTTGCGCGCGGCAGATTCCGCGAATGATTTACGTTTAAGCATTAAGTTAAAGAGTAAGCGCCCCATCCCCAGCGAAACCGCCAGTGGTCTGATTGCAGAAGATATGCAGTTTCAGCTCAAAACAGATGAAACGGATCCAACGAATTGATTTACAATAAACGCATGCTAAACAACCTCAGAAAAATACTTAC
>JALSJT010000060.1 GCA_026989175.1 Thiomicrorhabdus sp.
CATGGTTTTCTTCCTTTTAGATACGATGAATTTTTTCAACAATCGGCAGTTGTTTTAAGCGACGCATCACCTGTGCTAAGTGCACGCGGTTACGAACATTAATGACAAAGTGCATCAGGCTGTAACTCTCATCTTTATCTTCTGAACGCACTCGCTCAATATCGGTACTGGTTTTTGCAATTTCGTTGGCAACTGTCGCAAGAACACCACGTTGATTCGCGGTTTCAAGTTGTAGCTCGGCTAAATAGGTTCCTTCTGGGTTGGGTTCCCAGTTTACGTCTAAGCATTTTTCAGAGAGGTTTTTAATCTTTTTGACATTATGGCAGTTGCAACGATGAATAACCAAACCTTTTTCGGCACTGATAAAGCCAACAATGGCATCCCCAGGGATGGGGTGACAGCAATTGGCAAAATGCAGTAACATGCCCTCGGTTCCCGAAATAGGCAGAGAGGCGGCTTCATCAGAGGGAGTATGAATGGTGGGGACTTGGTCATCCGCACCAAGCACAACATCATGAATCTGCTTGGCAACCAATGGCGCCATCCGGTTGCCAGTCCCTAAGTCTTCCAACAGTTGATCCCAACTGGTGAGTTTTAAGGTGTTAATGAGCTCTTGGCGTGTCTCTTCGTTTAACCCGCTGTAGGACATATTGTGTTTGCGCAAGGTTTGACTTAGTATTTTACGTCCCAGTTGGACAGCATCCTCCGTCTTTTGATTTTTCATAAAGTGACGGATTTGCGAGCGGGCTTTTGCGGTATTGACAAAGTTTAGCCAAGCAGGGTTCGGCTGTACATGGCTGCCTTTGATGATCTGAATGGTTTTTCCCGTTTCAAGCTGGGTGCGTAGGGGCACCAGTTTTTTATCAATACGACAAGCAATGGTAGAGTGGCCAATATTGGTGTGTACCGCATAGGCGAAATCAACGGGGGTTGCGCCTCTAGGCAGGGTAATAATATCGCCTTGTGGGGTAAAGACATAGATAACATCTGGGAACAGATCGATTTTTACGTTCTCTAAAAAATCGAGTGAGTTACCGGCACTTTGTTGAATTTCAAGTAAGTTTTTAACCCACTCTTGTGCACGAACATCCACATGCGAGGGGGCGTGTTCTTCGTCTGACTCACCTTGTTTGTACTGCCAGTGTGCGGCAATACCGTGTTCAGAGACCTCATGCATGGTTTTATCACGAATTTGCACCTCTAAATGAACCCCAAAAGGACCAAACAGTGCGGTATGCAAGGATTGATAGCCATTGGACTTTGGGATGGCAATATAATCTTTAAAGCGACCAGGTAATGGCTTATAAAGCGAGTGAATCGAGCCCAGCGTTCGATAGCAATCGTCTGCAGTATTGGTGATAATGCGAAAGGCAAAAATATCTAAAATGTCGGCAAAATTTTGCCGCTTATTGCGCATTTTTTTGTAGAGGCTGTACAAATGTTTTTCACGACCAATGACGTTGCCCGTGATGTTTTCTTGGTTTAAGCGATTTTGAATGGTATCGGTGATTTGCTCAACCACTTCATTACGATTGCCACGTGCCTTGCGTACCGCATTTTCCAGTACCGCGTAGCGTAGCGGGTACATCGCTTTAAATCCAAGGTCTTCCAGCTCAATACGAATAGCATTGATGCCGAGCCGCCCTGCAATCGGGGCAAAAATATCAAGGGTTTCACGGGCAATGCGCCGCTGTTTATCGGGTCGCATTACGCCTAGTGTGCGCATGTTATGAAGACGATCGGCCAATTTGATTAAGATGACTCGAATATCACGCGCCATCGCTAAGATCATTTTTCGAAAGTTTTCAGCCTGTGCTTCTTGTGGGCTTTCAAACTCGAGTTTACCGAGCTTGGTGACGCCATCGACAATCTCCGCCACATTTTCACCAAAGCGTTCGGTAATGTCCTCTTTGGTGTAGGGGGTATCTTCAACCACATCGTGTAAGATGGCGGCGATTAAGCTCTCTTGATCGAGTTGAATTTCAGCTAAGATTTCGGCCACCGCCACGGGGTGCCAGATATAGTCGCCTCCCGATTTTCGGGTCTGCCCTTGATGAGCATGTTTACCAAACTCAAAAGCTGTTTTAATCCGCTCTACTTGTTTTTCAGAAAGGTATTTGGAGGCTTTTTCGATGAGTCCATCGATTGAGGTTGGGGTGGGCATAGAGAGGCAATGAACCGTGATGTTTTAGTTAAAGAAAGGGGGCGTGTTGGGATCGGACATCACTACGTCTTTATCTATAGTGCCGGCGGCAAGCTCACGCAATGCGACAACAGAAGGTTTGTCATTGTCCCATTCGACCGTCGGTTCTGCACCATTCGCGATTTGACGTGCGCGTTTAGCGCTTAAAATGACCAGCTCAAAACGGTTTTCTACTTGATCTAAGCAATCTTCTACAGTAACTCGTGCCATAATTTTTATTCCAACTTAATTAAAATGCAATAGGTTATTTTACACGATTTTTAGAGTAAATGATTTAAATAATTTTGCAACATCGCTTGTTGAGATTGCATGGCCTGAAATGCATTTTTTCCTAAGGTTTGACGTTGTTCTGAATCATCGAGTAGGGGGGGGAGAATTTTTGAGAGTGCTTGATAGCTTTGGCATTGAATAAGGCCGTGGTGGTGTTGTAATAAAGCGGTCTCTTCGGCAAAGTCTTGCATGTCAGTCCCCACAATAATGGCTTTTTGATAGGCCGCAGGCTCTAGAATGTTATGCCCCCCTTTGGGTGCAAAACTACCGCCCATAATCACCAGTTTGGCGTGCTCAAACAGGGGCATGAGTTGACCGAGACGGTCGTCTAAAAAGAGCTGTGTTTTTTGTGTAGGGTGTTCGCCTTTGCTAGCAGTTTTTAAATTGGGATACAAGGGTTTAAGTTGTTTTTGAATTGCCTCAGAGCGATTGGGGTGACGTGGAACAATGACCAACAGTTCAGGGCGGTTTAAGGCTTGCCAAAGCTGAGCAACTTGCAGCTCTTCATCTTGGTGGCTGGATGCCAATAGAACGAATTCTTGCTGAATTGGATTGTCAGCATGTGAGACAGCACTGATTTGTGCATATTTTAAATTACCCAGCACCACAATGCGCTCGGCGGGTGCACCAAGTGCGATAAAACGGTCGGCTTCGTCTTGAGAGCGGGCGAGTATTTGCGAGACACGTTGTAAGCTACTTCGGTAGCTCGATTTTAACCAGTTGGGTGCGGTTAAGGTTTTAGGGGAGAGTCGGCCATTGAGTATTTTCAACTCAATGCCCAGTTGAGCACAGAGTCGATACAGGTTTGGCCAAATTTCCGTTTCTAAAATCCAAGCATCGGTCGGTTGGCAGTTTTTTAAAAAATGCTTAATCGCAAACGGCCAGTCAAGCGGAAGGTAGCAGTGTTGCACTGAGTCTTGAAAAAGGTTGTCGACCAACTGTTTTCCAGTGGGCGTATTGGTGGTAATCAGAACATGGTATTGAGATTCGAGCGCACGTATTAATGGCTCAGCGGCTTTCACCTCACCCACCGAAGCACAGTGAAACCAGATACGCTGTGACACTTGAGGTAAAGCGGGATATTCCAACCCTAAACGTTGACGAAAAAAAATCCCCCCCCCTTGTTTTTTAATGCTGTCAATGAAGACCATTATCCAAATGAGCGGACTGAGAAGGCGAATTAAAATCTGGTAGATCATAATTTTTTAAATGGGGACGCTACCCTTTGTTTGTGGCGTTTAGGGTGTTTTAAAGAGGTAGAAGAAAGTATCTTTCGGTTTTTCATAAGTTAATGTCCCGCCTGCAACAACGCTTCCATCATCGCAATATCACCTGGCAGATCAACCTCTGGTGAGTCCCATTTGCTTTGCACGACTTTGATTTTATGTCCGTACTCTAGGGCGCGAAGTTGTTCTAATTTTTCAATGTCTTCAAGCTTACCCATTGGCAACGCATTAAAGGTGTCTACAAATCGCTTGGTGTAGGCGTAAATGCCAAGGTGTTTAAAGCTGTCGTGATCCCAATAATCTCGACCGTGTGGAATGGTGGC
>JALSJT010000061.1 GCA_026989175.1 Thiomicrorhabdus sp.
CCATGCTTAACAGCGCAATGGTGACTTGCTCTCCCGTGGTCAATAGAACATCCATCTCTCGCTTACAAGGGGTGGACTGCATCTCCGTTGCCATGGCGGTAAGACGATTGGTTTCACCACTCATCGCTGAGACGGCAACCACGACTTGATGCCCGTCATCAACAAATTTAGCCACTTTATCAGCGACATTCTGGATACGCTCGACACTACCTACCGAGGTTCCGCCATATTTTTGAACAATTAATGCCATGGTTATTTTGTACTTTTTTTTAAATTTTATATTAAAAAGAGAGAGGGCAGAAATGGATTCAGCCCCTACTCGACGACCTACTGTTTTGATTCAACCCAAGCAATGACAGAGCTCAACGCTTCTGGCAACTTGCTGGCATCGCTACCGCCGGCCTGTGCTAAATCGGGACGACCGCCCCCTTTTCCACCGACCTGCATTGCGACATGATTGACCAATTCGCCTGCTTTATACTGTTTGGTTGCCGATTTACTCACACCCGCGACAATACTCACTTTATCACCCTCTACGGCGGATAAAACAATCACCGCAGGTTCAAGCTTGTCTTTGAGTTTATCCATAGTATCACGCAATACACCACTGTTCGCGCCTTCCATTTGGGTGGCCAGTACATTCACATCGCCTATTTTCACCGCTTGACTGGCAATATCACTGCCTTGTGCGGTGGCGAGCTTGGACTGTAACTGCTTCAACTCTTTTTCCAACGCTTTGTAGTCACTCATCACTTGCGTGATTTTAGAACCCACTTGGTTTTTATCGGTTTTAATGGTTTGCGCTACTAATGCTAAGGTATCGTCATCTTGATAAATAGCGTCCCACGCATCCAATCCAGTAACCGCTTCAATTCGGCGAACACCGGATGCGATGCCACTTTCAGAAAGTATACGGAACGGGCCAATTTCGCCCAGTGCATTAACGTGGGTTCCACCACATAACTCAATGGAGAAGTCGCCCATGTCCACCACGCGAACGGTATCGCCATATTTTTCACCAAACAGCGCCATCGCACCCTTAGCTTTTGCCGATTCAATGTCCATCTCGTTCATACCGACTTTGGCATTGGCGAGAATATTTTGATTGACGAGTCGCTCAACTTCACGCAACTGTTCTGCACTAATCGGCTCAAAGTGTGAAAAATCAAAACGTAAACGGTCGGCTTTCACCAGAGAGCCTTTTTGCCCAACATGACTGCCCAATAGATGGCGCAGTGCCGCGTGTAGCAGATGCGTGGCGGAGTGATTTCGTTCACACGCTCGACGATTTTCAACGTTAATTTTAGCGTGTAATACTTGATTAACGGTCATTGCACCCGCAGAGACCACCCCTTGATGTAAAAACAACGCGCCCTGTTTTTGAGTGTCGTTGACATGAAAACTGTTCATCCCTTCGGTTAGGCTACCACTGTCGCCCGCTTGCCCACCCGACTCAGCATAGAAAGGCGTGCGATCTAAAATAATGGTCGCTTCTTTGCCTTGTTCAACCGATTGCACCGAAGCACCGTCCACAAAAATAGCTAATATTTTAGTATCAATATCATCATGATCGTAACCGACAAATGGTGTTTCGGCATCAAACGCAATACGAACGTTGCTGTTTGAACCAAAGTTACTCGCAGATCGCGCACGCTCTCGCTGTGCTTCCATCGCTTGTGCAAAACCTGCTTCATCAATCGACAAGCCTTTTTCACGCGCCACATCGGCGGTCAAGTCCAATGGAAAACCGTAGGTATCGTACAATTTAAAGGCCACGTCACCATTCACTACTTTTCCGTCCATAGTGGCGATGTACTCTTCTAACAGCTTCATGCCGTTTTCTAAAGTCTCGGCAAAACGCTCCTCTTCGAGTTTCAGCACTCGCTCGACATTACTTTGTTCTGCTTTCAGCTCAGGATAGGCTTCTCCCATCTGCTCAACCAACGTGCCTACTAAGGCATAAAAGAACGGTTGCGTTTGCCCGAGCTTATAGCCGTGGCGAATGGCGCGACGAATAATACGACGCAACACATAACCCCGCCCTTCATTCGAGGGCAAAACGCCATCGGTGACAATAAAGGCACAAGAACGAATGTGATCTGAAATCACGCGCAAAGAGTTATTGCTCAAATCTTGCTCACCCGTTAGGCTGGCGGCTTTTTTAATTAAGGCTTGAAACAGGTCAATATCGTAATTATTGTGCACGCCTTGCATGACGGCCGCTAAACGCTCTAGCCCCATGCCAGTATCCACAGACGGTTTGGGTAAAGGGGTTAATGTGCCGTCGCTGGAACGGTCAAACTGCATAAACACCAAGTTCCAGATTTCAATATAACGATCGCCATCTTCTTCAGGCGTGCCTGGCGGCCCGCCCGCAACATCTTCACCGTGGTCATAAAAGATTTCAGAACAGGGTCCACAGGGTCCTGTATCACCCATCGACCAAAAATTATCTTTGGCACCACAACGTGAGAAACGCTCAGCACTGACATTCATCTCTTTCAACCAGATGTCCGCCGCTTCATCGTCCTCTTCAAAAACGGTAATCCAGAGCTTCTCTTCAGGCAGTTTTAAGGTTTTGGTTAAAAACTCCCACGCAAATTGAATGGCTTCTTTTTTAAAGTAGTCGCCAAAACTAAAGTTCCCTAACATCTCAAAAAAGGTGTGATGACGCGCGGTATAGCCGACGTTTTCTAAATCATTATGTTTACCACCCGCACGAATACAGCGCTGAACACTGGTTGCACGGGTATAGGAACGTGTTTCTTGACCCAAAAAAGCCTCTTTAAACGGCACCATTCCCGCATTGGTAAATAACAGTGTTGGGTCATTGGCTGGCACAACGGGGCTGGAGTGCACCACGGTATGGTTTTTTTGAATGTAAAAATCAAGAAACGCTTGTCTGAGTTCTGAACTCGTCATAATGTTAAAACCTTAAAATAGTTTATTTCCGAAAGGCCTTCCAGATAATTTCTGAAGAGAACCCTCGACTCTGTAAAAACCGCATTCGTTTTGCTTGCTCTTTTCGCTCACTGGGTAAATCGATATTACCGTATTTCTTAAGCAATGCCGCAAGTGCAAGCTCTAACCATTCACTATCGTCCCAGTCTAAATAAGCACTGATCAGATCGCTTCGGTCAGATGCCATGGTTAACTTTTGGCGAATTTTAATGGGGCCACAGCCTTTTGCCGCCCAGTTGCGCACCGATTGCTCAATGTAACGTTCATCACTTTGCCAGTTATTTGCTTGGCAGCGCAGTAAAACTTCATCCACAACCGTGGCAACAACCCCTGGTACTGCTTGATATTCAGCCAGCAGTTCAGGCGTTTCCGGAAACTTACTCAACAATTTGGACTTTAGCTCTTTCGCACCATGCTCTCGAATGCCTAATAAGTAGACCGCGCGCGATTCAATTTGCTTATGTAAGTCTTGTTGAGGTAATTCAAATTTTCTCCCCCCCCCTTCTTGCAAGGGGGGGGGGAAATTTTCCAGCTCATCAGGGATAGAAAACCCAATCTCTTTTAAAAAGTCCTCAGCCTGTTTCACTGTTTAAGACGGCTCTTTACTTCGTCTTTTTTGACATTTCTGTAGCAAGTTCATCACTGGCTTTTTCTGCCTTGTTCGGCATTAAAACAGCTTTAATTTTATCCATAATCTCTTCGGCAATCGCAGGATTATCAAGTAGGTATTGACGAACATTGTCTTTCCCTTGCCCAATTTTACTGCCGCCATAAGCGTACCAAGAACCCGATTTTTCAATAAAGCCCTCCTTCACCCCTAAATCAATAATTTCACCTTCTCGTGAAATGCCTTGACCATACAAAATATCAAACTGCACTTGCTTGAAGGGGGGAGAAACTTTATTTTTCACCACTTTTACACGGGTTTCATTGCCTAAAATTTCATCACCTTTCTTAATCGCACCAATACGACGAATGTCCAAACGCACGGACGCATAAAATTTTAAGGCATTTCCGCCCGTAGTGGTTTCTGGGTTACCAAACATCACGCCAATTTTCATTCGCAACTGATTGATAAAAATCACCAAAGTATTGGTGCGTTTAATGTTGGAGGTTAATTTACGCAATGCTTGTGACATCAATCGTGCTTGAAGCCCCATATGCGAATCACCCATATCGCCCTCAATTTCGGCTTTAGGCGTTAAGGCCGCAACCGAATCAATAACCACAATATCCACGGCACCTGAGCGCACCAAAGAGTCGGTAATTTCCAACGCTTGCTCACCGGTATCGGGCTGAGAAACTAATAGGTTATCAACATCAACCCCTAATTTCTCGGCATACAGAGGATCCAACGCGTGCTCGGCATCAATAAACGCGGCGGTTCCGCCTAGCTTTTGCATCTCGGCAATCACATGCAACGTTAAGGTCGTTTTACCCGATGACTCTGGACCATAAATTTCAATCACTCGTCCTTTTGGCAACCCACCAATGCCGAGCGCCAAATCCAACCCTAACGATCCCGTTGAGACGGCTTCAATATCACGAGAAACACTGCTGTCACCCATACGCATGATAGAACCTTTACCAAATTGCTTCTCAATTTGGCCTAAGGCAGCCGCCAGTGCTTTTTTCTTATTATCATCCATCAATGCGTTTCCTTAATATTTGAGTGGGCACGCTAACCTTTAACCCGCCCAATAAAAACCCCTTGTTACGCCAACACAATAAAATCGACGAAAACAAAGGGTTATCTAATTTTTTAGTAGATAATTCCACAAGTGCGAAATTATCCCATAATTTTGATTTAAATCCTACCTAGGACTTTAATAATTTCAAAATACCCTTGAGTGCCGCTTCGGTGGTTTGCTCTCGTACTGCTTGACGATCACCTAAGAATAAAAAACGTTCTGATATCACCGCATCCTGTCCTTGAATCGCCCACGCTAACCAAACCGTTCCAATTGGCTTATCGGGTGATGCTCCCGTTGGCCCTGCAATGCCACTGCATGACACGCTCACTTTGGCATGTGATTGCTGTAGTGCGCCAAGCGCCATCTCCTCAACACACTGCTGGCTGACCGCACCTTTCTTTTGGATGGTCATCTCACTGACCCCCAGCATCTCTTTTTTAGACTCATAACTGTAAGTAATGTAAGCGCGATCAAACCATGCCGTGCTTCCCCCAATCGAAGTGAGTGCTTCGGCAATCATGCCGCCCGTGCACGACTCAGCCGTCACCACCATTGACTGATGTTTAACTAAGGTTTGTCCCACTTGGGCAACGAGTGATTCAAAGATCATCTTGTAACTCCTTGTCTAAATAAAGGATTTTATCAAATAGGCTCCATTCTAAACCATAAAAAACATAACCACCCACTAAAACTTTTTCAGCTCAACAAAACACGTAATAAACGCTATAATTGGTCACTTTTTTATAACTGCTCACAAAATCACATGAAACCAAAAACCACGCAACATACCCCCATGATGCAGCAATATCTTGCCATCAAAGCCGAACACCCTGAACATTTACTGTTTTATCGCATGGGCGATTTTTATGAGTTGTTTCATGACGATGCCAAAAAAGCCTCTGAGCTATTAGAAATAACGCTCACTGCTCGTGGCAAATCAGGGGGCAATGCGATTCCAATGGCGGGCATTCCACATCATTCGGCAGAGGGGTATTTAGCCAAGTTGGTTAAGCTTGGAGTATCCGTCGCGATTTGTGAGCAAGTGGGCGATCCCGCGACCAGCAAAGGGCCCGTAGAACGTAAAGTGGTTCGTGTTATCACCCCTGGCACCTTAGTAGAAGAGGCATTATTAGAGGACAGATCTGAAAACCTGCTGGCGGCGATTTCAGAACACAACCACCATTATGGCTTCGCGTATTTGGATGTCGCCAGCGGTCGTTTTGAAACGGCTGAACTCGACTCGCTTACCCACCTCTATGCTGAAATTGAGCGCATTAAGCCTTCGGAGTTACTGCTACCCGATGACGATCACTTTAGAGAGTCACTGGACGAATCACTATTAAATCGTGCTGGCGTGGTGCGTTATCCAAGCTGGCACTTTGAGCCCAAAAGTTGCTTTAAACGACTGACCGACCATTTTGGCACCAAAGATTTAATCGCCTTTGGCTGTAATCAAAAAACCGCTGCCATCAGTGCGGCGGGCAGTATTTTGCACTACGCTCAAGCCATGTTGCAAAATAGCTTAGGGCACATTCATACCTTACAGACCTACTCCACCGAAGAGAGCTTGGTCTTAGACGCCATTAGCCGCCGTAATTTAGAGATCGACACCAATTTAAGTGGCGGCAACAGCAATACGCTGGCGGCGATACTCGACCAAACCGCTACCGCAATGGGTGGACGACTGCTCAAACGCTGGTTAAACCAGCCCTTGCGTAATCAAGCCGTAATTAATGGGCGACTGGATGCGATCAGCACGATTTTAGAACAACAGAGCGATGAATCCTTTCGACAATCTCTCAAACAAATTGGTGACTTAGAGCGTATTTTAAGCCGAGTCGCCCTGCTGTCTGCTCGCCCTAGAGACTTACTCCATTTAGGTCGTTCACTGAATGCTTTACCCGAATTACAAACCCTATTAGCACAACACGCCGTACCAAAATTTCAAACACTCGCTCAACAGATCAGCACCTTTCCAGATCTCGCCCAACTGCTGGATCGCGCCATTATTGACAACCCGCCGGTATTGATTCGAGATGGAGGCGTGATTGCCGAAGGCTATGATGCCGAGCTAGACGAGTTTAGAAATTTAAAGAATGAAGCAGGGGGATATTTATTAGACCTTGAACAGCGTGAACGAGAACGCACCGGCATTAATACCTTAAAAGTGGGCTACAATCGGGTACACGGTTATTACATTGAAATCAGTAAAATTCATACCGCGCAAGTACCGCCTGAGTATATTCGCCGTCAAACACTGAAAGCACAAGAGCGTTACATTATTCCCGAACTTAAAACCTTTGAAGACAAGGTGTTAAGCGCCGGCGAAAAAGCCCTGACCCGTGAAAAGTGGCTCTACCAACAACTGCTGGAAACACTGAATCAATCGCTGCAACCATTACAAACTTGTGCGGCGGCACTGGCGGAGTTGGATGTGCTCGTCAATTTAGCGTTGCAAGCCAATGCACTGAATTTGACGCGCCCCATATTAACGGAACAAACGGGCATTCACATTGTGCAAGGTCGCCATCTAACGGTGGAAGCCCTCTCCTCAGAACCGTTTATTCCCAACGACACGCTGTTTACCGCAGAACGTCAATTACAAATTATTACGGGGCCAAACATGGGGGGGAAATCCACCTACATGCGCCAAACGGCTCTGATTACTTTAATGGCCTTTATTGGCAGTTTTGTACCAGCGGAGTCCGCGACCATTGGACCGATTGACCGAATCTTTACGCGTATTGGCGCATCCGATGATTTAACGTCTGGCCGCTCCACCTTTATGGTAGAGATGACCGAAACCGCCAATATACTGCATCATGCCACGGAAAAATCGCTGATCTTAATGGATGAGGTAGGACGAGGAACCTCTACCTTTGATGGACTCTCTTTGGCTTGGGCAATTGCCGAACACATCGCCTTAAAAACCAAAGGGTTATGTCTGTTTGCCACCCACTATTTTGAACTGACCACGCTGGCAGAACAGTTTAACAACACCATTAACGTACATTTAGATGCGATTGAACATCAAGACAGCATTGTCTTTTTGCATCAAGTACAAGAGGGCGCAGCTTCGCAAAGTTATGGCCTGCAAGTGGCCGCCTTAGCAGGGATTCCGCAAACGGTGATTCAACAGGCGAAAGAGGTGTTATATCGTTTAGAGAGCCAGTCCGTTCAACATAAAAACACACCCAAAAACACGCTACACGAACCCGTTAAACAACAGTTTGATCTGTTTGCTGCGCCGGTTGATCCTAAACTAGAACAACTACAGCAAGCACTAAACACCCTTCAACTGGATGAGATGACACCAAAAATGGCACTTAATTCGCTGTATGAACTGCAAGCGCTTATCAAGTAACAGACGTTTTCTCAACTTCCATAATACAATTACGACCCGCATGTTTGGCGGCATATAGCGCACTGTCTGTTATTTTTAATAGCTCCTTCACGCTCGAAACCTGAACTAAAGAGGAGTGGTATAAACCACCACTTAATGTTTTATATAATTTAACCCCATTGCTCGCAAAAACATGACTCGCAACCGCTTGACGAATTTGCTCCGCCTTATGCTTCGCATCTAGATAGGAGATACGATTTAACAGTACAACAAACTCCTCACCACCGGCTCGATAAACATGATCGCCCTCTCGAACAGATTTCGTTAATATTTGCGCTAACTCCCTTAAAACATAGTCTCCCATATCGTGCCCGTACTGATCATTGACACTCTTAAACCAATCAATATCCAACATTAATACAGCATACTCAGTGCCATGCTCTCTAGAAGCCTCAATCACCTCTTCAATATTTGCCTCTAAATCTAAACGATTTCTTAATCCCGTTAACGCATCATGATGTGCCAAACGGTTCAGCTTTTGATTCATCTTCTCTAAGTGCAATGTCCGTAACATCACTTGACGCTCTAAGTGCTCTAATGCTTCTTCTCGTTGCTTACTCAAAGCAATAATTTGATTGACCATCGGTCTAAAAATAAACAGTACCTCTAACCCTAAAACAAACAGAGTTAACAGTAATAATGCAAACTTTGTGTCTTTAATTTTCTGTAAACGTGCCTCACCCTCCTCTTGAAACTGCAAAACCACCTTATCAAGATCGGCTAACAGCCCCTCCGAAAAACGCTCGATATCTAAAAGAATAATCTTTTTTTGCTCATAATCAGGCAAATCAAGCACCAACCGTACGAGCGCGAGATATTGCTGCACTCTAAATTTAAGATTCACCTCACCAAAATAGATCTCATTGATCTCAGGAGATAAATTCACGATCTCTCCCTTGCTCAACTCGCCTCTTGAGAGCATTTCATTCACTTCCGCCATCTTATTCAAGTTTTTTGTTAAGCGCTTTTTAATAAACTGCAACGCCTCTTCACTTAGACCAATCTGATCCGCCGAATAAACACGATAGGCATCCAGAGCAATATACTGGCTTAACAGACGTTGCTTACCTGAAATGTTCACCAGATAGGCATTTTTATCCATCCCTTTTACCACAACATCCATGCTCAAAAATGCAGCAACGGAAAAAAGAGCTATTAATGTAATCGCAATAACATAACGAATCGTCATGCTACGTTTAAGCTGCTTAAGCTCTGTGGAAGTCGTAATAACCATAAACTCAATAACTCTTAATTAAGACTTTTGCCGGATAAGAAAAAACAGATGGAAGACTTTCGCACGAGAACAAACACGAGAACAAAAGAGCGTACATTTGTGATTGACTAACAAACGATTCCTCCATACAGGACCCCCTTCCAATCACCATCTAAAGTAAATCAATTTAACACCAAAATAAATACGTAAAAAAACAAGACAAACTGCAAAAGTAAAAGAAAAGATTAAGAGCCCTATTTTACAAAGATATTTCATAACTATTTAAGCTAAAATAACTCCTTAAAAAACCGATATGAGACCTTTCCATGCCTGATGCAATGATTACCAACGTGACCCTTAATAACATTCAAGAGATGGTCATTCAAAACTCGAAACAACGACCCGTTTTAATTCACTTTTGGTCACCCACCAATAATGATAGCCAGCAAGCTAATACACTACTCGAAGGCTTAGCTCAGGAGATGGCTGGCGAATTTATACTGGCTAAAATCAATATTGATCAACAACATGAGATTGCTGAAAAGTTTTCAAACCCAACGGCACCTTTTTACAAGCTGATTAAAGACGCCGATATTGTGACCGAAGCAGGTGGACTACAATCTGAAACGACCTATCGCGCCATGCTAAAAGAGCATATTGTTGATGAGCCTTCTGAAGTGCTTAGAAAACAAGCGGCACAAGCATTTGCTCAGGGTGAGTTTGATGCTGCACTACAACACCTTAGTGAGGCTGCTAAGGAGAATCCAAATAATATTAAGATCCACTTAGACTTGGTTCAACTCTATCTGCATACCGACCAAATGGAAGAAGCCAAAGCACTGTTTTCAGAGTTGCCAGAATCCGCACAAAAAGAGCCACATGGTCGCTATATTCAAGGGGTTTTATACTTTACTGAACAGATGAAAAAGGCTCCTGAAATTACAGAAATACAAGCTAGGCTTGCTGAGAATCCAAAAGACAGCGAAGCACTTTTTTATCTCAGTACCTATTTAATTCTAAATAGCCAAATCGAACCCGCCTTTCAAACGCTCTTACAACTGTTTAGCATTGACCGAACCTACCAAAATGGGTTACCACAAAAAAGTATTTTGCAAGCGTTTGATATGCTTTCGGCTTCTCAACCAGAGTTAGTGACCAAGTACCGTCGAACCTTCCAAAGTTTATTAAATTAGGCACGACTTATGAACAAGCACTCGAATTATGATTTCAACCATGTCCTATGCTTAGGCGTTGCAGGTAACTTTGCGGGGCATTTAGAGCAAGCGGGCGAAACCCCTGACTTTGTTCACGTTCAAACCCAAAGTGCCACCGCCCCCAAAGGGCTGTTTCCTTATTATGTGCCCAACCACCCTGCACAGCTTGGACAAAACCCGCTTTCAATTTCCCAAATAAAGTACCCAGATTTTCTAGCAAACAACGCGCACTTACAAGCCGAACCAGAGGTCTGTGTACTGTTCGATGTGACCTATCAAAATAATTTAATCACCAAACTCACGCCCGTTGCCTTTGCCGCCTTTAATGACTGCTCTATTCGCAAACCGAATGCCAAAAAAATCAGTGAAAAGAAAAACTGGGGGGCAGATACCAAAGGCATTGCAAAGCAATTTATTACCTGCACAACCTTTGAAAAAGGCGGGGAGTTAGATGAGTTTCATATCGCCTCATTTCTAAAACGGGACAACCAGTTCTACGCTTATGGCAATGACAGTTCGGTATTAACCTACTCTTATTTTCATACAACATTAACCGACTGGATGATTGAGCAGCTCAATACACAAACGGATTTTGGCCCTTTAGAGAATCTGCAGGCGCACATTAAAACGGCGGGTTACCCAGCGCAAATGATGATTAGTTTAGGGGCAACGACCTATACCGAGTTTGGTGAAAAAACCTTTTTACAACCGGGGGATGAGCTGTTTTTTTATGTCTACAATGCGACCAAAAATCATTCTGAAGCGGTGTTAAATCATGCGAAAGGCGTGCAAAAAACACTCCATAATAGCTCGATACTACACCAAACGATTGTATGAAAACATGATGAATCCAATCACTGACAAACACTCCATTGAATCTCAAGTTCGCCAATGGTTAGAACAGGTTGTCATTGGGTTAAATCTTTGCCCATTTGCCGCCAAACCCTATCAAGCGCAACAGATTCGCTTTGTCACCACCCCCTGCCAAGAGGCGTCGTGTTTACTGACCGAGCTCGCAGCTGAATTAATCTTACTGGAGCAAAAAGAACCCAGTGAAATTGAAACGACCCTACTGATCATTCCAAATATGCTGGACAGCTTTGATGACTACAATCAGTTTTTAAACCTCGTCGATGCGCTGATCGAACAGCTCAACTTTCAAGGAACCTTTCAAATCGCCAGTTTTCATCCAAACTATCAGTTTGGTGGCACGCAACCTTGTGATACTGAAAACCTGACCAATCGAGCGCCCTATCCAATCTTACATCTGATACGAGAAGCCAGCTTAGAGCGTGTATTGAAGCACTACCCTAGTCCAGAATCCATTCCTGAAAATAATATTCAACGGGTTGCTAACTTAACCGAACAAGAGAAACAACAGCTCTTCCCGTATCTATTTTCACCGCATTAAGACAAAAAAAGAGGGGGCGGGGGGGAAGATTTTTTAAATTTAAAAAATTCTTCCCCCCCGCCTTCACACATCGTACAAACAATGTAATTATTTCTTAATTCGTCAAGGTTGACAAATACGACTCATAATCGCCTCTGAAATCAAGGTGACCCGTATCACTTAACACCAATAAACGGGTTGCAAGCGATGAAACGAACTCTCGATCGTGTGAGACAAATACGATGGTTCCAGGGAAGTCGACCATCGCTTGGTTAAGTGATTCGATGGACTCCATATCTAAATGGTTGGTTGGCTCATCCATAATCAGTACATTCGGTTTTTGTAACATCAGCTTACCAAACAACATGCGTCCTTGCTCGCCCCCAGAGAGAACTTTAACCGACTTATCAATGTCTTTTTGCGAGAACAGTAAACGCCCAAGTACCGCACGCAGTGCTTGCTCATCATCGCCTTCTTGTTTCCACTGCCCCATCCAGTCAATTAAGGTCATATCCTCTTCAAAATCCGAAGCGTGATCTTGTGCGTAATAACCTAGCTTTACATTTTCAGACCATTTAATGGTACCAGACGTTAACGCTGTATCGCCCATTAGACACTTAAGCAGCGTCGTTTTACCCGCACCGTTTGGCCCTATAACGGCCAAACGCTCCCCCACTTCCAACATGATGTTTAGACCTTTTAGAACCGTATTATCCTCCCCCTCATTATCGGAGTAGGTTTTGCCTAGCTTTTCAATTTCTAATGCGGTGCGAAAGAGTTTTTTGTCTTGTTCAAAACGTATAAAAGGATTAACTCGACTCGAGGCTTTTACTTCGGTTAACTCAATTTTATCCAGTAATTTCGCACGAGAAGTGGCTTGCTTTGCTTTAGAGGCATTGGCCGAAAAACGACTAACAAAACTTTTCAGCTCATTAATTTGGGTCTGCTTCTTAGCATTATCTGAGTGTATTTGATCTTGAATCATCGCGGCGGCAGTCATGTATTGATCGTAGTTTCCAGGAAAAATACGTAACTCACCATAATCTAAATCCGCCATATGTGTGCACACACTGTTTAAAAAGTGTCGATCATGCGAAATAATAATCATGGTACTTTTGCGTTCATTTAAAACGGCTTCTAACCAACGGATGGTATTAATATCCAAGTTGTTGGTTGGCTCATCGAGTAATAGAATATCAGGATCGGCAAAAAGTGCCTGCGCCAACAGTACACGCAACTTCCAACCTGGTGCGACTTCACTCATCGGACCATAGTGCTGTTCTACAGGGATTTCCAACCCCAACAGTAACTCACCCGCTCTTGATTCAGCCGTATAACCATCCATTTCGCCAAACTGAACTTCTAACTCGGCAACCAACATACCTTCGGTTTCAGTCATCGCAGGTAAACTGTAAATACGGTCACGCTCTCGCTTTACTTCCCACAATTCAGCTTGCCCCATAATAACGGTATCAATCACGCTATATTCTTCGTAAGCAAACTGATCTTGCTTTAGCTTTCCAACACGTTCATTTTCTCCAATGCTCACCACACCTGTTGTTGGCTCTAAATCGCCTCCAAGTATCTTCATAAAGGTTGATTTTCCACACCCATTGGCGCCAATTAGACCGTAACGTTTGCCTTCGCCAAATTTAACGGAGATGTTCTCAAAAAGGGGTTTTTCACCAAACTGCATGGTAATGTTTGCGGTTGAAATCAAAATAGGTTCCTACTAGAATTATTGAAAGAGACCTTTACACCAAAAGGAGTAAAGGTCTCTGAAAGAGTGAATGGGCGCTATTGTGCCATAATTTAAAGATAAAAAGGCAGTAAATCTTTGTTCTAAAACTAAAAAACCCCAGATAATACCGAATGATTATCTGGGGTTTTTGGCTTAAAAAAACGTGTTAGCACACGGTTAAATAGGCAACTTAATCAAAGTGACTCACTTAATAAAGCATTCATTCGCTTAATAAAGTCAGCAGGATTTTCCAGCGTATCGCCTTCGGCCAACTGCGCCTGTTCTAATAAGAACAACGCCCACTCTTTCAGTTTTTCGTCATCGCTAATTCCTTCCAGCTTTTTCACTAATGCATGGTCGGGATTAAGCTCTAGCACCGGTTTTTTCTGTGGAACCGACTGTCCCATCTGCTCCATCATGCGAACCATGTGTGCTGACATCTCGCCTTCCGCACTGACCACACAAGCAGGTGAATCCGTTAAACGAGTGGTCATACGCACATCCGAAACGGAATCTTCAATGGCTGACTTAATGCGATCAACCAACTCTTCACGTGTTTTTTTCTCCTCTTCAGACAGGTCTTTTTCAGCTTCGTCCTCAAACTCTTTTAAGTCAGCCGAGGTAATCGATTTAAGTGGTTTGCCATCAAACTCAGTTAAATGAGAGACCAACCATTCATCAATTCGATCCGACAACAAGATCACTTCAATGCCTTTTTTACGGAACATCTCAAGATGCGGACTGCCTTTTGCGGCCGCATGGGTATCGGCGACAATGTAATAGATCGCTTCTTGCTCTGGCTTCATTCGATCGACATACTGCTCAAAGGAGATACGTTGCGCATCGCTATTTTCATCATGCGTTGAAGCAAAGCGAATTAGCTTAGCAATCTTGTCTTTATTGGCAAAATCCTCAACCACTCCCTCTTTCATCACTTGGCCGAATTGATCCCAGAACAAATTATAATCCGTCTGATCATCCGCTTTTGCCATCTTAGCCAGCTCTGTTAAAATTCGCTTAACAGAGGCGGCGCGAATTTTATCGACCACTTTGTTACTTTGTAAAATTTCACGCGATACGTTCAAAGGTAAGTCCGCTGAATCAATAACCCCCTTAATAAAACGCAAATAAGAGGGCATCAACTGCTCTGCATCATCCATAATAAAGACACGCTTCACATACAGTTTCAGACCGTAACGACGATCACGCTCATACAGATCAAACGGAGCTTTTTTAGGGATATACAATAAAGAGGTATATTCTAGCGTACCTTCAACCTTATTATGCAAGTAGCGCAAAGGCTCTTCAAAATCATGCGTTAACGTTTGGTAGAAGTTCTTGTACTCCTCTTCCGTTAACTCTGATTTAGGCTGAGTCCAAAGTGCAGTTGCTTTATTCACCTGCTCAAACTTGCCAGTTGGCTTTTGCTCTTTCGCCTCTTCATCCCACTCATAGGCAGGCATTTTAATTGGGAAGTTAATATGATCCGAATAGGTGGTAATAATCGTTTTTAAACGCGACTCTTCTAGGAACTCACTCATATCTTCTTTAAGATGCAGCGTAATTTCAGTCCCTTTTTGAGGTTTCTCAACACTCTCCAATGTAAACTCGCCCTCACCTTGTGAGATCCATTTAGTCCCTTCGTTTACAGGTGTTCCGGCTTTTCGAGTGATTAACGTTACATTATCGGCCACAATAAAAGAAGAGTAAAAACCAACGCCGAACTGACCAATTAAGTGGGAGTCTTTGGCTTGATCGCCTGTCATATTCTCTAAAAACTTTTTGGTTCCTGAGTTCGCAATGGTTCCAATATTGGCAATCACCTCATCACGTGTCATCCCAATACCGTTATCAGTAATGGTAATGGTGCCCGCTTCCTTATCCACTTCAACCTGAATATAAAGCTCTTCCTCCCCTTCCGTTAACGCATCATTTGAGACGGCTTCAAAACGTAATTTATCTAATGCATCCGACGCATTAGAAACTAACTCACGTAAAAAAATCTCTTTATTAGAATATAACGCATGAATCATTAATTTTAATAGTTGATTCACTTCGGTTTGAAACGCATGGGTTTCTGTTGTACTCATCAGGAACTCTCCATATAGTGTTGGTTAATAGATGTTTGCCTAGTTTATAAGGACGGGATTTTATTTTTCAAGCGCTCTAAACAAAAAAAGCACAGAAAACTCTGTGCTTTTTTTGTTTAGGTAAAAATAAGAGATTAAGGGCTAGAAAAAATCAATATCGTCCTCGGCACTCTCCTCCTCATTCATCCGTTCTCGCATCCGCTCTTTCATGATTGCAATCGCTTCATTAACGGGCATTTTCATATCAAAAATCAGCTCAAACAACTCCTCCTCCTCTCGCATCGTCGTACCTTTACGAACGGTTGCTTTAAAACGCTCCCATTGCGCTTCGTCTTTCACGTGCATCTCATGAGACACAATCTCGGCTAACCCAGATAAACCACGAGATACATGCTCTAGACGCTGGCTCAACTTATCATAAAATTGAAATGCAATGACTGCTTGTTGCATTTTTGCTGAAAGCTCCGAGGCCTCATTTATCAATAAAGACTGCTGTTCATTAATGCCCCCTTCACTCTCATCATTTGCCAAGTCGGCAATGTGCTGACTGCTGGCTTGAATTTGTTGAATATGCTGTGACATAAATGCAAACGAATCAATCAAGGTATTGACCGAATTATCTCCATCAGAAATGGATAACTCTATCTGAGCAACCGATAAGTTTAACATCAAGATCGTTTCTTGAACTTCTTGAGCCCCTAACGCTAATTCATGACTGGCCATTTTTTATCCTATTTTAATCTTATGAGACCTTTGCACGAGAGGGGCGCAAGAGAAAAAAGAGATGAAATGTGGCTGATTGAGGCGAAAATTGCAGGGAATACCTAGGTATTCGCAAGATTTTCAACAAAAATCAGGCATATTTCAGCCTTTTTTATCTGTGCATCCTTTCGTGCAAAGGTCTCCTTATGACTATTTCTGTTACAAACAAACCGGTTATGCGACATTTAAGGCAGGTGTGGCATCCTTATGGCTCGAAACCGCTTCCATAACATCTAAAATAAGCGATACAGAGCCATCTCCTAAGATGGTCGCGCCTGCCACACCTGCGATTTTCATGAAGTTATTCTCTAAACTTTTAATTACCACTTGCTGCTGACCTAACAAATCATCCACAAAAATGCCTGCTCGTTGACCGGATGCTTCTACGACCACCAACAAGCCATCCGATAAGTCTTTTTTGGCATCGTCCACACCCAGTTTTTCATGCAGTCGAATAACAGGAATGTAGCTATCTCGTAACTTATACAACTCTTTTTCGCCCGCAATCCCTTTCACCAACGATTTATCAACTTGAATGGACTCTATAATCGACAACAATGGGAACACAAAGGTTTGACTGCCCACCGTACATAATTGGCCATCCAAAATGGCGAGGGTTAATGGTAGACTAATGGTAAAGACACTGCCTTCGCCTAACTTGGTTTTCACATCTACCGAGCCGCCTAAACTTTTAATATTACGGCGTACCACATCCATTCCAACACCACGTCCTGAAATATCACTCACGACATCCGCGGTTGAAAAGCCGGCATGAAAAATTAAATTAATAATTTCATCTTGCGATAAATTATGGTCCTCTTCAATCACGCCTTTTTCAATGGCTTTTGCTTCAATCACTTCATGATTAATTCCTGCACCATCGTCGGTTATTTGAATCATGATGTTCCCCCCCTGATGAAATGCCGCCATTTTAACGGTTCCCATGGCAGGCTTGCCAGATGCAATACGAACATCAGGGGTTTCAATCCCATGATCAATAGAGTTTCGAACAATGTGCACGAGTGGGTCAGTTAACTGCTCCAGCATGGTTTTATCCAGCTCGGTGCCTTCACCCTCCATCACCAAATCAATCTCTTTACCTAGTTTTTGACTAACATCGTGCACGATTCGTGGCATACGATTAAACGCAAAGCTTACGGGCAACATTCGAATATTCATCACACTCTCTTGCAACTCTCTAGTATGACGCTCTAAGTGCGTTAACCCCTCTTTCAGTTTATCGACCCAATCAAAATTTGCGCCCGTTCCTTCTGCGCTCGCCTCTTCCGCGTACTCTCCAAACTGGCTCAACATCGACTGGGTAATCACCAACTCCCCGACCAAGTTGACCATTTGATCAATTTTACTCAGGTCAACACGGATGGAACCTTCTTGCTTAGGCGCTGATTTTGCCGCAGGCGCGGCCGCTTTCTTAGGTTTTTTCACCTCTTTTTTAGGTTTTTCAACTGGTTTTTCTGCAACAGGTGCAACGACAGGCTCGGCAGGCTTTTCTGCTACTTTTTCTTCAACCAGATCAGATACGGGTGCCGTAATAATAACTTCAGCGCCATCGCCATCAATCCACTCAAAGACCTCTTTAATCGCCTCTTCATTGACATCATCACCAGAGAGGGTTAACTCCCACTTTAGGTACAACGATTCGGGTTGAAAAACCGCTAACTCAGGCAGATCATCTAAGTTTGCTTCAACCGTCAAATCGCCCAAGGTCTCTAACTCACGAAAAATACGAATGGGTTCGTTTCCAGTTTGTAATAACTCTTTTTCAGGAAGAATGGAAATCTTCCACTCTCCACCTGTTGAAACCGCCGCTACAACAGCTTCTCCACCGCTCTCTTTGGACTCGCCCCCGCCCAAAATCACTTCCATTCGTTGTTGTACTTCAGTGGCACGCACTTCATCAATTGGTTCATGATTTTGCAATTTTGTCAGCATATCTCGTAAAATATCGACTGCCGCCAGCATTGCATCCACGGACTCTTGCGTCACTTCTCGACGACCATCTCGCATCTCATCGAGTAAGGTCTCTAGTACATGGGTAAACCCTGCGATCTCACTAAAACCAAAGGTACCACTACCGCCTTTAATGGAGTGTGCCGCACGGAAAATTTCATTGATTTTCTCATTATCGGGTACGCCAGGAGGAAGGTTGAGCAAGCCTGCTTCCATTACATCAAGGCCTTCAAAACTCTCTTCAAGGTAAGTTTGGCGAAAGGTTTCCATCATATCCATAGCATTCATCCTTAAAAAAGTTCGACATCGCCGCCAACAGGCTTTGATTCAATAGTATTAATGTAACGATTTTCTTCTGCGGCAAGTGACTCATTGTGCATTGCATTTAAACGCCTGACGCGTACTCGTCCGCTTAAAGGGTAATACAACACCTTACGCGGATAAATATTTCCAATATCTTGCGATATGATTTTAAAGCCTTCGGTGTAAATATAATCAAATGCAAAACCAATATTGTACCAACCAATATTGGTCATGGAGCTCATAATACGCCCGCCACCAAATAGTTTAAATTCCAAACGCTCTCTTTTGGCTCCATTTGCCAACAAAGCGTTTACAAGGTTCTCCATTGCAAAATTACCATACCGATTTGCATCAGAGAGCTCAGAAGCATCCTGACTGTTCTTATTGACCGGCAGCATAAAGTGATTCATACCACCCACTCCTGCAACGGGATCTCTCACACATGCTGAAATACAAGAGCCTAATACGGTCTCAATACGTTCATCTTTTTGTGAAACATAAAACTCACCCGGCAAAATTTTTATCGTGGTGATACCTTCAGCAGGGTCTACGCTTATTTGCATAATTAAGTCATTTATCCTTTAAAAAGCTTAAAATAGACTAGGCTATATTCGCATTGTTTCAAACTGGTGGCAAGACTCATTTTCATGATTTTTTCTTTGCCAACGCCTTATTTGTTTTATGCGCTTTGCGACGTGCTTTAAAAAAAGCACTAATTTGCTGACTGCACTCGTGCTCAAGAATACCCGCTTCCACTTGCACTCGATGATTCAACCTAGAATCTTCTACTAAATTAAACACGGAACCCACCGCGCCGGTTTTAAAGTCAAACGCTCCATACACCAATCGCTTTACCCGAGCATGTACCATAGCGCCCGCACACATTGGGCAAGGTTCTAAGGTGACATACAAGGTCGTATCAACAAGACGATAATTTTTAATTTTCTCCCCCCCTCTCTTTAACACCATCATTTCAGCATGTGCGGTAGGGTCATGGTTTTGAATGGAGCGGTTCCAGCCTTCTGCGATCAGTTGATTATCCACTACCAACACCGCTCCCACAGGTACCTCTCCTTGCTGTGCCGCTCTGTTGGCTAACATATAGGCGTGCTGCATCCAAAACACATCTATTTCGAGTGGTGTTAATCCAAGGGGGGGGGAAATTTTTATCTGTTCCATCTTTTACGACTTAATCTCTCTTTCAAAACAAAAAAGGCTTTCATTATGAAAGCCTCTTTAAATACTATTCCCACTCAATCGTTGCGGGCGGTTTGCTCGAAATATCGTAAGTCACACGTGAAATACGTGGGATCTCATTAATAATTCGACCTGACACATGCTCTAAAAAATCATACGGCAAATGTGCCCAGCGTGCCGTCATGAAATCAATCGTTTCTACGGCACGTAACGCCACAACGTAATCGTAACGACGTGCATCACCGACCACACCGACCGATTTAATCGGAAGAAAAACGGTAAAGGCTTGCGAGGTTTTGTCGTATAAATCCCACTTCTCTAACTCTTCAATATAAATATGATCGGCTAATCGAAGAATATCGGCATACTCTTTTTTCACTTCACCTAAAATACGTACGCCTAATCCCGGTCCAGGGAAAGGGTGACGATAGACCATTTTGCTTGGCAACCCTAGCGCCACCCCTAACTTACGTACTTCATCTTTAAACAGTTCACGTAGGGGTTCAATCAGAGACATTTCCATCTCTTCAGGCAATCCACCGACATTATGGTGCGACTTAATCACCTTCGCTTTTCCCGTTTTAGAGCCAGCAGATTCAATGACATCGGGATAAATAGTGCCTTGCGCCAACCACTTAACGCCTTTTAGTTTTGTTGCTTCCGCATCAAACACCTCAATAAACTCGTGCCCAATAATTTTACGTTTTTTCTCTGGATCAGCTTCACCCGCCAAGGCCGCCATAAAACGATCTTCCACATCGACACGAATCACTTTAATGCCCATATTTTCAGCAAACATTGCCATCACTTGATCGCCCTCTTTGTAGCGTAGCAATCCATGATCCACAAATACACAGGTTAACTGGTCTCCAATAGCTTTGTGCAAAAGTGCCGCTACCACAGAAGAGTCAACTCCGCCCGACAAGCCTAACATGACCGGATCACTGCCCACTTGTGCACGAACCCGTTTAATACTGTCTTCAATAATATTCTCAGTTGTCCACAATTTTTCGCAGCCCGCAATGCCCACCACAAAACGCTCTAACATACGCAAACCTTGCTTGGTATGAGTCACTTCAGGGTGAAATTGAATGCCGTAAAAGTTTTTCGCTTCATTCGCCATACCTGCCACAGGACAACTGGGCGTACTGGCCATTAATGTAAAGCCCTCTGGCATCTGTTCAACACGGTCGCCATGCGACATCCAAACATCTAACATCCCATAACCTTCAGGTGTAACTTCGTCTTCAATCTCATTTAAAAACTTAGTGTGACCGTGCGCACGTACTTGGGCATAGCCGTATTCATGCTCATTGGCACTAACCACTTTACCGCCCAACTGCTCTGCCATGGTTTGCATACCGTAACAGATCCCTAAGACTGGCACGCCTAACTCAAACACTACACTCGGTGCAACCGGCGCATCATCGCCTGTCACCGTTTCAGGCCCGCCAGACAATATAATGGCTCTTGCACCAAACTCCATGACATCTTTTGCATCAATATCCCAAGGCTCTACCTCACAATACACGCCGATTTCTCGAATACGACGAGCAATCAACTGCGTATATTGAGAGCCAAAATCTAAAATAAGGATGCGATGATCGTGAATGTTTGCTTGTGTCATAAAGGTTCCAAGAAGTAAGAGGTCGTAAAAAGTAAAAAATAAAGAAGGCTTTTACAAAAAAAAGTAAAAGCCTTTATTGAGTTAAGTTACTCATTTCGGGTTACGTGCGGTAATTAGGCGACTCTTTGGTAATCGTCACGTCATGCACATGACTTTCAGCCATACCTGCAGATGAAATTTTCACAAAGGAGGGTTTCGAGTTCATAGTCGGAATGTCTTTTGAACCGGTATAGCCCATACTCGCACGAACGCCACCGACTAGTTGATGAATAATCGGAGCCAAAGGACCTTTATAAGAGACTCGCCCTTCAATCCCTTCAGGAACGAGCTTATCTTCGGCATTACTGGCCTGAAAATAACGATCACTCGACCCTGTCGGTTGCGCCATCGCTCCTAAAGAGCCCATGCCACGATACGACTTATAAGCTCGACCTTGATAGTACTCAATTTCACCCGGAGACTCTTCGGTACCCGCAAACATACTACCGATCATACAAGAAGAGGCACCTGCAACCAGTGCCTTCGCGACATCCCCTGAAAAACGCAACCCACCATCGGCAATCAATGGAACCCCTGAGCCTTCCAGTGCTTTTGCCACATTGGATATGGCGGTAATTTGCGGTACGCCTACTCCAGCCACAATGCGAGTGGTACAAATAGAGCCCGGACCTATACCGACTTTAACACCATCGGCTCCCGCTTTAACCAAGTCCAATGCCGCTTCTCCTGTCGCGATGTTACCCCCAATTACCTGCAACTGAGGGTAGTTCTGTTTTACCCATGCCACACGATCCAAGACACCTTGCGAATGGCCATGTGCCGTGTCAACAATAATCACATCTACGCCCGCTTTTACCAAGGCATCAACACGCTGCTCAGTTTCCGCACCCGTGCCAACGGCTGCACCCACTCGTAAACGACCTTCATCATCTTTACAGGCGTTTGGATGATCCGACGACTTCATCATATCCGATACGGTAATCATCCCTTTTAGCTTAAAGTCATCACTCACCACCAACACACGCTCAATACGGTGTTCGTGTAGCAGATCTAAAACCACTTCACGCTTCTCTTTCTCTTTTACCGTGACCAGTTTTTCTTTAGGTGTCATAATTTTTGCCACCGACTGAGATAAGTCGGTCACAAAACGAATATCACGTGTGGTTACAATACCGACCAAATCATCACCATCCATCACCGGTGCACTTGAAATACGATTCTGCTTGGTCACCCGTACCACTTCTGCCACCGTATCGCTTAATTGCACCGTTACTGGATCTAAAATCACTCCGTGCTCATATTTTTTAACCTTACTCACCACATGCGCTTGCGCTTCCACGGTCATGTTTTTATGAATAATCCCAATGCCACCCTCTTGTGCCATTGAAATAGCCAAACGAGCTTCGGTTACCGTATCCATCGCGGCAGATAAAAATGGAATATTTAAAGTAATCTCTCGTGTTAACTGTGTTTGTAACGACACATCTTTAGGCAACACTGTCGAGTGCGCTGGAACCAATAAAACGTCATCAAACGTTAAAGCATCTTGCAAAATTCTCATCTTTATACCTTATGTAAAGTTTTATAGGCTAATCAGTTATTTTTCTAAAATAATTCATTGCACACTATAAATTTCATCATTTCATTATATTTCAATAAGTTATACCAAACGCAAGCCGTTAACTTATAAAAAAACAACGTGTTTTCTATTTAATATCGGCTATTATAAAGATTGACAGGACTGGGGTAAACTTAATAACGTATACAAGTACACGAAAACTTAAAAAAAAACATTTGTTCAACAAGAGGATCTCTCATGAAAAAACTTTTAATTAGCGCCGCAATGGTGGCGACCATCGCTCTCTCAGGTTGCAACACAAATCAAAGCAAGCCGACCTCTTATTCAGATATTGTGTCACAAGCGAAATCACTCCACGCAGATGCGACTAAAACAGGCTATGTATGGAAACAGAAAAAAATGAAACTTAGCTATGTTGAAGATTACTTAGCTCAAGCCGAGAAAGCAAAAAGTAATGGGGATGAAGCGGGCGCATTAAAAGCAGCTCAAGAAGCCCTTAAAATTGCCAAAGCAGAAATTGCACAACGCGAAGATGCTGTTAACCTAAAAGCGACTTGGGAAAAATAACCTGATTTGATGCCTTAAAGCTCTGTATTTAAGGCATCAAATACAATTTTATCTAGTGTTTCTTAAACA
>JALSJT010000062.1 GCA_026989175.1 Thiomicrorhabdus sp.
TTATTTATTCCACCAAGGCAAAGGGCTGTTCGTTTGTATCAGTCCATGGAACTTTCCTTTGGCGATTTATGTGGGTCAAATTGTCGCCGCGTTGGTCACGGGTAACTGTGTAATTGCAAAACCCGCCGAATCCACCAGTTTAATCGCACACTTTACCGCCCAATTAATACACCAATCAGGCATTCCAAAAGAAGTATTTCAATTGGTACTGGGGTCTGGCCGTGAGATTGGTAATCAACTGTGTCAAAACAACGCCGTCACGGGGGTCGTCTTTACAGGCTCTACCCAAACAGCACAAACGATTAACCTCCATTTAGCCAGCCGAAAAAATGCCGCTATTGCCACATTGATTGCCGAAACAGGCGGACAAAACTGCATGATCGCCGACTCCTCTTGCTTGCCAGAACAACTGATTAAAGATGTGATTAACTCCGCGTTTCTAAGCGCAGGTCAACGCTGTTCGGCATTGCGTGTGCTGTTTATTCAAGACGATGTGGCGGACAAAGTAATTCACATGCTCAAAGGGGCAATGGATGAATTAAGCATTGGCAATCCACAAAAATTCTCAACAGATTTAGGCCCGGTAATCAGTGAAAGAGCGTTAACGATATTGCAAGGCCATAAAGCTCGAATGGAACAAATCGCCAAGACCATCAAATCGTTAAAAGAACCCGAAATTAACGGCTATTATTTTGCACCACAAGCGGTTGAAATCAGCGGTATCGAGGTATTAGAACAAGAAATTTTCGGCCCATTCCTACATGTTATTCGCTTTAAAGCCAATGCATTAGAGCAAGTAATTGATGCCATTAATAGCACTGGATACGGACTCACCACGGGCATTCATTCTCGGATTGATACCACGATTGAATATGTAACCTCTAAAATTCAAGCAGGCAACTGCTACATTAACCGCAACATGGTTGGCGCAGTGGTGGGCGTACAACCCTTCGGTGGAATGGGCTTATCCGGCACGGGCCCTAAAGCTGGCGGCCCCGGTTATTTAAGACAATTTCTCATCGAAAAAACCATCACCAACAACATCTCTGCCGTGGGCGGTAATGCAGATTTATTGGGGTTATCTGATGAGGACTAGGAGGCTGTCCGAGAACTAGAATCGTAACGAAAATCACAGAAACGTTATAAGCTGGATTTATCAAAAGAGGCGAATAGCACGGTTATTTAACAACTTTGATAAATTCAGATTATGATGTTTATGGGGTTTGTAGTCGGTTTTTAGTTCTTGGACAGCCTCCCCTAGGATTGAATCCAAATACAAGAAGCAATGCGCCCTGTTTTGCCTGAGCGGCGATAGGAGTAAAACAGATCAGACTGAGCGTAGGTACAGAACTCGCCACCAAAAACCTCTGTGACACCCATGTTGTTCAGCTCTTGACGAACCATCCCCACTAAGTCTGCCAAGTATTTTGGCTCGCTTATGGATCTATATTGAGGAGCGATTTCAGTAAAAAAGGCTCTATTATTCGATTCTTTTCGAACAAAAGAGTCAAGTACATCCTGCCCTACTTCAAAATGTTTTGCACTGATGGCAGGGCCAATCCAAACCAACAAATCCTCTGCTTGTATCGATTTCTCTTTAAGTAACACCTCAGTAATCGTTTTGGTGACGATGCCTAAATGCAACCCTTTCCAGCCGGCGTGAATAGCCGAGACCAATGTGCCTTGTTTATTGGTGATTAACAACGGCAGACAATCCGCGGTCATCACAATTGAAACACACCCTTTCTGGGTCGTCCATGAAGCATCCGCAATAGGGGGGGGGGAAATTTTTGGAATCGAATTATGACGCAATTCAATAGCCACATCGGTGTGTTGTTGGTCAAGCCAAAATGGGGTTGAAGGCAGTTGCGCTTGTTTAGACAACTGCTGTCGATTCCATTCGACATCTTCTGGATCATCGCCAACATGCAGCGCCAGATTAAACGACTCAAAAGGCGGTAAACTTCTCCCCCCCTCTCGTGTAGTACAAAGTGCTTTAATATGTTTAGGCGCAGGCCAGTCGGGAATTAGAAACATGAGAGCTCACTTATGACGGTCATAACGGCTAAGATACCCCCTGAAAAGGTTTCAGATCAAGGCAAAAAAATGTGAGTTTACAACTGTAAATGCCCATTTTTTTAACACAGATATGATCTTTTTCAGGGGGCATCTTAGCCGTCATCACTTAGGAATATCTTCATCGGTTACCCATGCTACTTCTACACCATAGTCATAATCAAAGCCATCACTGCCTAACATTTTAGACTCATACACAGCAATATCTTCACGTAGCACGTCAAGCAGTTCGAACATATCATCTGGAATTTCGGCTTTCCACTTCATTTTACGCCCTGTCGTAGGGTGCTTGAAACTGAGTGCTCCGGCATGGAGTGCTTGGCGTTTAAAGTTACGTAAGAAATCAACAAACTCATCCATCATCCCCTTGGGAATTCTAAACCGTTTGCCATAGGTTTGATCGCCAACGAGTGGATAGCCTAGTGATGCCATGTGGACTCGAATTTGATGGGTTCGCCCAGTTTCTAATTTTACTCGAACTCGGGTGTAGTTTCTAAAACGCTCTAAGACTCGATAGTGTGAGACGGCCTCTTTACCGCCAAACTCTCGAATCGCCATTTTGGTTCGGTCTTTGGGACTGCGACCAATCGGCTTATCAACCGTTCCGCCCGCGGTCATTTGCCCGACCACGACGGCATCGTAAATTCTTTCAACCTCATGACGCTGTAACTGATCGACTAAATGAGTTTGTGCGGGAATGGTTTTCGCCACCACCATCAAGCCTGAGGTGTCTTTGTCTAATCGGTGCACAATGCCGGCTCGTGGGACATCTCTAAGTGATTCATCATGAAACAGTAGTGCATTCATAATGGTACCATCGGGATTACCTGCACCGGGATGAACCACCATACCGACGGGTTTATTAATCACCATCACATCATCATCTTCGTAGATGATATTTAAAGGAATATCTTGTGCGGGTGCATTTAAGTCACTCTCAATCTCAACCCGTAACTGAACTTTCTCCCCTCCTAACACGGTCTGTTTAGGGCTTTTCCAAACCGTATCCTCTACGGTGACATTGCCATCTTTAATCCATTTTTGAAGTCGGCTTCTTGAATAGTCAGGAAATAGGGTGACCAGCGTAACATCTAGTCGATCACCCAACGCCTCATGCGGAATGCTGGCTGTTAATGTATGTTTATCCAATAGAAATAACCTTTTTTAAACTCGTATCATCGTGAACAATCTCGCCTTAAATGCGAATTTGAGCGATTTGAAATATGATACAATCGTATGAATTTTTTAATTAATGCATATTGTACCTAAGAAACATGAAAAAAACGCTGTTATCCGCTTTAATCATTGCCACACTCAGTCTGCAAGGCTGTTCTTCACTGACCTCTTTGGTTGCAAAAGAGGATTCTGAAAAAACGGCTGAAGAGTTTTATAGCTCGGCCACCACAGCATTTAAAGCAGGTATGTGGGATACGGCCATCAAGGAGTATGAGAAGCTAAAATCTTTTTACCCCTATGGCGACTACACAGAACAAAGCTATACCGAACTGGCGTATGCTTATTATCGTTACAGCGAACCTGAATCAGCGATTCGAGAGCTAGATGAGTTTATGCGACTCTTTCCTAAGCACCCTAACATTGATTACGCGCTTTACCTTAAAGCACTTGCGGCCGACTCTGTGAATAAAAGCTGGTTGGATAAATTTATCACCGACCCAGCCAATCGAGATACCAAATCGGCCTTACGTGCCTTTCAATACTACAACGAACTGATTAAGCGTTTTCCCAATAGCCGCTATACGGTTGAAGCGACCAAGCGACTCATTGTGCTCAAAAACCAAATGGCACGCCATGAACTACTGGTGGCACAGTTCTATTTTGACAAACAAGCCTATTTAGCCGCAGCCAATCGTGCGACCTATGTTTTAGAAAACTACCCTCAATCGGTGGTTACCTTAGACAGCTTGGCACTGCTTGAGCAGGCCTACCAAAAACTAGAGATGCCTGACATTGCACAAGACGTACAAAAGGTGATCGCATTAAACCAAACTCGACTGCAACCGACGCTGGAAGCCGCCAAACAGAAGCAACTTGAGAATCAACAAAAAGGTTGGTGGGAAAAAACTACCGACTTCTTTGATGGTTTTGCACGATAGTTTTAGGGATAGTCCCAATCTACTTAAAAGTGTTTAAAAGTGCCGTTTAGGTAGCGCTAACGCTACTCCGAATACCCATTGGTAATAGGGTAACGGCGATCTCGACCAAACGCTCTGTGGGTGATTTTTACCCCCGGTGCGGCTTGGCGGCGCTTATACTCATTACGATCTATCATTTTAATGACTCTGCGAACCTCTTGCTCAGGGAACCCGAGCGCACAAATCTGTTCTGGGGTTTGATCCTGTTTTACATACGCTTTAATAATCGCATCCAACACTTCATAATCCGGCAGTGAGTCTTGATCCACTTGGTCTGGGCGCAACTCTGCGGAAGGTGCGCGCGTAATCACTCGTTCAGGAATTACAGGCGACAGCGAGTTACGATATTCCGCTAAACGATAAACTAAGGTTTTAGGCACATCTTTTAAGGGAGAGAACCCTCCGACCATATCCCCATACAACGTGGAGTATCCGACAGCCACTTCGCTTTTATTGCTGGTGGCCAAGACCATTTTTCCCGTCTTGTTCGAAATCGCCATTAAAATGGTGCCACGAATTCGAGCCTGCAGATTCTCTTCGGTGACATCGGCTTCCAATCCTTCAAACCTTGGAGACAGTGCCTTTTCAAAGGCCATATAGGTCTCTTCAATTGGAATTGACTGATATGTTACTTGTAAGGTTTCCGCTTGCAGTGCCGCATCTTCTTTACTAATATCTGCCGTATAACGAAATGGCATCATCACCGCTTCAACATTTTCAGCACCCAGCGCATCCACGGCAACCGCTAAGGTTAAGGCGGAATCAATACCGCCCGAGAGTCCAATTAGCACGCCTGAAAAACCATTTTTTGTCACATAGTCTTGCACGCCCATAATGAGCGCTTGGTAGACACGCGCTTCATCTTCATACAACTGGGCGATATCGCCTCGTTGCATCTCAAGCGTTTCCCCTTGTTTAACCAAGGTAACCGCTGATAATGCAGGGGTAAATTCTGGGCTTTGTACACAGACTTGACCTTGTGTATTCATGGCAAAAGAACCGCCATCAAAGACTAGCTCATCTTGCCCACCTACTTGATTAATGTAAATAACGGGCAAGCCCACTTCATCCACACGGCGCTGAATCATCGTCAAACGATCTTGGTGTTTTTCCGCCGAAAAAGGCGAAGCGTTTAACGATAAGATGATCTCTGCCCCCGCCTCTTTGGCTTGTGTTGCGGGAGAGATTTTCCAGATGTCTTCACAAATTAACAGCCCAAAACGAATGCCTTTGTACTCCACAACACAAGGGCGATCGCCCGCTTCAAAATAACGTTGTTCATCAAAAACACTGTAGTTGGGTAAATTTTGTTTCATGTAACTGGCTTGAATAGAGCCCGATTCAATCCAAGCGGCCATATTAAAGCACTCGCCCAAGCTGTCCTTCATTGGATAGCCCACGACGCACACCATGTCTTTCACTTGCGCACAAATATCCGACAACGCTTGATTGACCTGAGGGAATAACCCCTCTCTTAACAAGAGGTCTTCAGGCGGATAGCCCGTAATGGTCATTTCAGGAAACACAATAATATCGGCACTGCTGTTTCGCTTTGCTTGATGACAAGCCTCGACAATGCGCCTAACATTGCCTGAAATATCGCCCACCACTGGATCAATTTGCGCCATAACGACCGTGACATGCTGTCCCATAATTAAGACAACGCCTTTAACATCGCTTCGCCCAACTCCGCAGGCGATGGAACCACAATAACGCCCGCCGATTTAAGGGCGGCAAACTTCGCTTCGGCGGTGCCTTTGCCACCACTGACAATTGCACCCGCATGACCCATTCGTTTACCCGCAGGCGCGGTAACGCCTGCAATGTAAGCCACAACAGGCTTGGTCACATGCGCCTTAATGAAGGTGGCAGCATCCTCTTCGGCTTGCCCGCCAATTTCACCGACCATAATAATGCCTTCTGTTTGAGGGTCATTTTGGAATAGCGCTAAGCAGTCAATAAAGTTCATGCCTTGAATCGGATCGCCCCCTATTCCAACACAGGTTGATTGCCCCAACCCATTTTGGGTGGTTTGGTGCACCGCCTCATAAGTTAAAGTACCCGAACGTGAAACCACACCCACTTTACCAACCAGATGAATATGCCCTGGCATAATGCCAATTTTACAACCGTCTTGATTGTCACCAGGAGTAATTAATCCCGGACAGTTTGGACCAATTAAATACGCCTCTGATTTTTCTAGCACCGCACGTACTTTCAACATATCTGCAACCGGAATCCCTTCGGTAATGCAGGTAATCACTTTAATACCTGCCATAATCGCTTCAATAATAGAGTCTGCCGCAAACGCTGGGGGAACGTAGATCATCGATGCTTCCGCGCCCGTTTGCGCTACCGCTTCTTTTACGGTGTTAAAAACAGGCAGTCCTAAATGGGTTTGCCCCCCTTTACCGGGTGTCACACCGCCGACCATTTTGGTGCCGTAGGCGATCGCTTGCTCAGAGTGAAAAGACCCTTGTTTTCCGGTAAACCCTTGGCAAATCACTTTTGTATTGTGGTTAATTAAAATACTCATTCTATTTACTTTCCTGCTACTTCAACGGCTTTGGCCGCCGCATCGGCTAATCCATCGGCGGAGATAATACTTAACCCACTTTGTGCGAGTTTTTCTCGCCCTAGCTCTACATTGGTGCCTTCTAAACGCACCACTACTGGAATGGTTAAGCCAACCTCTTTTACCGCTTGAATAATACCTTCGGCAATCAAATCACAACGTACAATGCCGCCAAAAATATTGACTAAAATAGACTTCACATTAGAGGATAAAATTAGCTTAAACGCTTCGGACACTCGTTCAGGGGTTGCACCCCCGCCTACGTCTAAAAAGTTCGCTGGCTCTCCGCCATTTAATTTAATAAGATCCATTGTTGCCATCGCCAAGCCTGCACCATTGACCATGCAACCAATATCACCCTCTAACGCAATATAATTTAAGTCATGTTGTGAGGCCTTCGCTTCACGCCGATCTTCTTGCGAATAGTCACGCATTTTGACCAACGCTGGCTGACGGTACAGCGCATTGGAGTCAATATTTACTTTGGCATCCAGCGCAATCAATTGATTGTCTGCGGTGCGAATTAGTGGATTAATTTCCAGTTGTGAAATATCTTTATCCAACACAAGCTGATAGAACTGTTTCATTAACACGCCGATCTGTTTAAATGCTTCCCCTTTTAAACCAAGTGCAAACCCAACTTCACGACACTGATAAGGCATCACACCCACCGTCGGATCAATAGGTATTGACAAGATCTTTTCAGGCGTCTCTTCCGCGACGGCTTCAATGTCCATTCCGCCGGCAGAGGAGATGACAAAGGTATGCGTACACGTTACACGATCGACTAATAGGCTTAAATACAGCTCCTCTTCAATCGCTAAGGTCTCTTCAATTAAGAGGCTATTAATGGGCAAAGCTTTGCCTGCGGTTTGAATGGTAACAAGCGAGCCACCCAACAGTTCACTCGCAACTTGATGCGCTTCTTGAGGGGTTTTGACTAATTTTACCCCCCCTGCTTTACCACGCGCACCCGTATGAACTTGTGCTTTAACCACCCAGCCATTACTCTTAATGACATCAAGTGCGCCATCAAGTTCACTTAACGCGGTAATTAAATAACCTTTAGGAACGCCAATACCATATTCAGAAAAAAGCGCTTTAGACTGGTACTCATGTAAATTCATGTAACGAAATGTCTCCAACATACCCTAAAATGCGAGACAATAGTCGACCACAAAATAGGATTTAAAAAAAGGGGGCTTTGATAAATCAAGCGCACCATTGTATGATTTTTAGAGCAAAATTGCATTAACAAATCGATAGCCTAACCCACGAATTACCATTTTAAACAGCAGAGAACCTCAATGAGAGCCATCATTTTTTTACTTTTTGTTATTTTAGTTTTTTTGATTATTCGCTTCACGCTGAATCGCATTATCGAGATACGGGCTAAAAACGCACCCGTCAAACAAGAAGAGTCAGAGACACCCTCTCTAAAAGAGAGTGAAGCAATGGTGCAATGTGCCTTGTGTAGCGTACATTTACCGCAGTCCATTGCCTATTTTGATGGTAAAGATACTTTCTGCAGTGAAGGGCACATGCAAGCGTTTCAGGATAAGAGTACCGAACCTTAAAAGCTAACTCAAAATCGCTTTAATCGTTGCCGTAAAAATAACGGTTTTACCCGCTAAAGGGTGATTAAAATCAACTAAAACAGTATGATCATTTACTTCACAAATGGTACCGGGAACCTCTTCACCGGTTGGCGTATTAAAACCAATTACAAACCCCTCTTGTAAAACGAGATCCTCAGGAAAATCTTGACGTGCCATGGTATGAATATTTTCGGGATCAGATAAACCAAATGCACGTTCCGGCGACAAGACCAACTTAGCAGTTGTTCCCAACTCCAACCCAATTAACATCTGTTCTAAATTCGGGATAAAAGTGCCATCTCCTAGAGAAAAATTTAGCGTTTCACCCTCTTCGGTCTCTTCAACAACCGTACCATCTAATAGTGCCAGTTGAAATGTAATCTCAATATTACTGCTCTGTTGAACGCGCAATATCGGATGATCTTCCGTCATTTTTTGTACCTTTATAGTGATTTATCTGAACTTTTTCGGGATGATCGTTCCCAATAACAACTTGGTTACGCCCGGCAAGCTTTGCTTTATACAATGCTTGATCTGCAAATTTTAGAATCTCTTTTGCTTCAAAACTTTCATCCGACTCTGCCGCACCAATACTCACCGTAACATTCGTTTTAATGGAGTGAATGCCTGTTTTAAACTCAATAATACCTGATTCAACCTTACGACGAATATACTCTAACTCCGTAGCCACCTCATCGAGTCTTTTATTGGCAAACACCAGCGTAAACTCTTCGCCACCATAACGAAAAGCACGACCATCTTTGACTCCATCTAAAACACGCGCAACTCGTCGCAAGACCTCATCGCCAACATCATGACCATAGGTATCATTAAAGTTTTTAAAATGATCGATATCCACCATGGCTACCGTGTATTTTTTACCCAGTCCTAAAAAGTGCTCCATTAAAGCACGGCGACCAAGAATTCCAGTGAGCTCATCGGTATAAGCAATATGGTGCGCTTCAAAAATCATTGACAGGGTTAAGGCAATCGCTGAAAACGCTGAAAACCAAGCCAACACATTAAGGTCAAACCCCTGATTCACGCCATATAGCATCAGAACCAGCACCATGAAAACGACGTGGTATAAAATTTTAAAACTTGATTGATTCATTTTTAACACAATAAAAAACAAGGTTAATAAAAACATCAACCCCGTTGATATTGAAAGAAAAATCAGATCAGAATTCGCTAAAACAGGCTTATTTAATAAGGATAACCACGATTCAGGAAGATCCTTTAATACCCAATAGATAACAGTGGCTTGTATTAAAAAAATCAATAAAACCAGTGTATTTAAACGTTTATTGAAAACCCCTTTTTCAGGTAACAATATCCACAATAAAATATTTAATGGCAGTAAAACAATCAATATAGGAAACAGAGTGTCTGCGGTTAGCTCAACCCCTAGAGCAGAGGATGAAAAATAAAATAAGACCGCATTAAAACATCCTAAACTCAATAAAATTAAAACGGGCTGTATTCGATTTAACCACAGCGCAATAAAAATACCCAACGCAACGGTAATATAAGGAAAATACATGACAAGCGCTTGCGTCGATTCAGGCCAATATGGAATTTGTGCCGAAGACCAAATAGCGAAAACACCCAGCACAATCAGCCAAGTATAATGCTTTAAGACGACCATTTAATATCCATAAAAAATTCCCGCAGCAATTAAAATGTTATGTTTTTCCGAATAAACTAAATGGTTCATAAGGCACTTTTTTGCACTGAATTCGCCACTCTAAGGCATAACTGCATGACGCACCCTCTGCACACTCTGCGTGATTGGTTGCAAACTCCCCGGCTCTAAAGGCATGCCTAGATTGATAAATATACCCTTCATCACAAACTTGCTTAGCCTTTACTCGCATCGACCAACTATCAAAATTTGTAACGGGTTCATGATACCTTTCTGTTAAATTAAACGTATCATCACTCACTTGAACCACCTGAACATCGCCGGTTAAAGACTGCATGCTATCTCCCGCTGAAGCGAAAGCGCTTCCCGTACTGTCCACAATATCGCTAAAACTTGAACAACTTGATAAAGCAATCGCTGTGCTTACCACTAAAAGGCTTTTAAGCGCCCCTTCTTTAATTTTTTTTTTAAACTGCATCATATTTTTTCTTATTTAATGTGATCCTGAGACCTTTGTGCAAAAATCTCAATGAATAATACCAGAAAATTACGTAACCAGAAACTTATCACGCAACCTAACGAGATAACCCTATTCGTTATTGAATAGCGGCTCTTCTTTTACGCCAATTTCAGCAATAACAAAACATAAATTGGTTTGTAGTTTCTTACCATTAATCAATAGAGACGTTCCCATTGCATCCTCAGGGTTCATTCGCACATCACCTTGGTAGACTTTAATTAATTTTCCTGTCATACAACTATACAGCTCCACCTTGCGATCTAAACCAACCCAATCTGACTGTATATTTTTAGCACTGTTTGCGACTTTATCACACCCTGAAAACAGTGGTACCGTGACAACAAGCCCCAATACCCATGCTATTTTTTTCAAATTTATCATTTTTTGCCTCTTCCTTCTCTCTTTAAAACGGGCAAAAAACCACTTACTTTCAACATTCCCGCCTTACAATATTGTTTATTTTAATGCATTCAAGCCACCCAAACGATCAAGAAACCATTAAAATAGCCTCTTTTAGCAAAATATCACCTTAAGACCTTTACATAACAGGGTCTGGGTGAAGGTAAACCACCCCAACATGCTTTCCAAAAACTTGCTTATCATCGGCTATGTCTGGCCAGAACCAAACTCCTCTGCGGCAGGAACACGTATGATGCAGTTGATCTCACTCTTTCAGGCGCAACATTGGCACATCACCTTTGCCAGCCCTGCCAAGCAAGGGGAGCATAAAACCGACTTACGGCTACTCGGTATTGAAGAGCACTCCATTAAACTCAATAGTGGTTGTTTTGATCAGTTTATTGTACAACGGCAGCCCCAACTGGTCATTTTTGACCGCTTTATGATGGAGGAGCAGTTTGGTTGGCGCATTGAGAAATTCCTTCCCAATACCATCCGAGTCTTAAACACCGAAGACCTCCATTGTCTACGATCCATCCGTCAGGCTCTCATAAAAAACTACTTAAAGACTGAACCAAAAGAGATTGATTTAGAAGACGTTTCTCTACTCAATAGAGATGAGCTTTTTAAAAAAATGGCGACGACAGACCTAGCCAAACGAGAGATTGCAGCCATCTTTCGCTGTGACCTCACCTTAATGATTTCAGAGTTTGAAATGACCTTATTACAACAGCAGTTTCAAGTACCGCAACAACAACTCTGCTATCTACCTTTTTTATACTCTCAAGAGATTTACCAAGCAAAGGGCACCCCACCCTTTCAAGCTCGACAACACTTTATGGTGATCGGTAACTTTCGACACGATCCCAATTGGGATGCCGTACTATGGTTAAAACAAACCATTTGGCCTCGTATTCGCCAACAACTTCCTCAAGCTGAACTCCATATTTACGGTGCCTATCCACCCCCAAAAGCAACTCAACTACACAACGACAAGCAGGGCTTTAAAATGAAAGGGTGGGCACCTGATGCACAGCAAGTCATTCGCCAAGCAAGAGTTTGTTTAGCCCCTTTACGCTTTGGTGCGGGGATCAAAGGAAAGCTTGCCGAATCGATGTTATGCGGAACCCCCAGTGTGACCACCAGCATAGGTGCTGAATCCATGCAAAACTTACCAAACCGTGAGTGGGGGGGAGAAATTTCTAACAATACCGAATCGTTTGCCCAAGCGGCAATACAGCTGTATCGCGAGCCTGTGCGCTGGAAAAAAGCACAACAAACAGGATTTAACCTTGTACAATCCCGCTATATGATGCCACATTCAAGCCAAGACGCACTCTTTCAACAACTCACAAAAATAATTCAGCAACCAGAATCACACCGTCAAACCCTTTTTATTGGCGCGATGCTCAATCATCATCATCACAAAAGCACTCAATACATGGCACAATGGATTGAAGCAAAAAACAGAGGTTCTAACGAATGATGAATACCGAAAAAAACAACGCGGACACAAGCAAACGTCAACACCCAAAAGACCCATTACACGGCATCTCTTTAAAAGAGATCGTCACCCAATTGGAAGCCATCTATGGCTGGGAAGAACTGGCTGAACGCATTCCGATTAACTGTTTCAAAAGCAATCCAAGCCTCAAATCCAGTCTTACGTTTTTACGAAAAACCCCTTGGGCAAGAAGCAAGGTTGAAGCGCTCTACTTAAAGTCAAAACAGAATTGGGGGAAGTACAAATAAAAAAAGCCCCGTAAAAACGAGGCTGTTTATCACAATTCGTTAAACAACCATTATGGACGCATATGTGGAAACAACAACACATCTCGAATGGAAGCGGAATCAGTAAATAACATCACCAGACGATCAATACCAATCCCCTCGCCTGCTGTTGGTGGCATTCCGTGCTCTAACGCTCGAATGTAGTCTTCATCAAAATGCATCGCTTCATCATCCCCGGCATCTTTTGCCGCCACTTGTGATTTAAAACGCTCTGCTTGATCTTCGGAGTCGTTTAACTCATTAAAACCATTGGCCAGCTCACGCCCGCCAATAAACAACTCAAAACGATCGGTAATAAACCCGTCTTGTTCATTACGACGCGCCAGTGGAGAAACTTCCGCTGGATACTCGGTAATAAACGTTGGATCCATCAACTTCTCTTCAACGGTCTCTTCAAAAATTTCTGTCCAGACCTTCCCTAAGCCATAGCTGTCTTCCATTCGAATATTCAACGACTGTGCGAGCGCTTTTGCGCCTTCTAATGTCTCTAGCTGTTCTGCCGTAACATTTTCGTTATATTGAATAATGGCATCTTTCATGGTTAAACGGGTAAATGGCTTACCAAAATCAAACTCTTGACCTTGATAAGGTACCTTCGTTGAGCCTACGGCTAACTCGGCCAGCTCTTTTAACAGCGCTTCGGTATAGTCCATCAACTGGTGGTAATCGGTGTAAGCCGCATAAAACTCTACCATGGTAAACTCAGGGTTATGGCGTGTTGAAAGCCCTTCGTTACGGAAGCTACGATTGATTTCAAACACGCGTTCAAAGCCACC
>JALSJT010000063.1 GCA_026989175.1 Thiomicrorhabdus sp.
CGGCGTAGCATCATACGACCCGCAATTTTTACGCGAACAGGCTCGGCTTCGGCAAGCGCTTCCTTGGTTTTTCCATCAAACGCTAAGTGCAACTCTTCCGCATAGTTTTCACGACGGAAAGAGTTTGGATAAGCCTGCCCATTTTCTCTTAATGCCGTTAATTTAGCGCGACGCTCTGCAATGATTTTATTCTCATCAACGACAGGTACATTTTTTGGGGATTCCGACATGGGATAATTCTCTTAAAATAGATAAAATAATGGCGGTATTTTACGGCTTTCAGAGCTCAAACACCAGAACTCAATTTTAGCAAACTTGTTAATAAACTCGTTTACAAACCCGCTTTTAAACTGGCCTCCATAAATTGATCCAAATCCCCATCCAATACACCTGCGGTATTACCCGTCTCAACCTGTGTTCTTAAATCTTTAATACGTCCCGAATCCAAGACATAAGAGCGAATTTGACTGCCCCAGCCAATATCCGACTTTGAATCTTCCAGCGCTTGTTTTTCTGCATTACGGCTGAGCATTTCAAGTTCGTACAACTTGGCACGCAACTGCTTCATCGCTTCCGCTTTGTTTTGATGTTGAGAACGCCCGTTTTGACACTGTGTAACCGTATTGGTTGGCAAGTGGGTAATACGCACCGCCGATTCGGTTTTATTCACATGCTGCCCGCCTGCGCCACTGGCACGGTAAACATCAATTCGTAAATCGGCAGGATTAATATCCACTTCAAATGTGTCATCAATTTCAGGCGAAACAAATACCGACGCAAAGGAAGTATGTCGGCGATTACTGGAGTCAAAGGGGGATTTTCTCACCAAACGGTGAACGCCCGTTTCGGTTCGTAACCAACCAAAGGCATAATCCCCTTTGATATGTACGGTTGCGCCTTTAATACCTGCAACATCGCCCGCACTGATCTCAACAATCTCTGACTTAAAACCACGGCTATCCGCCCAACGCAAATACATTCTTAACATCATATTCGCCCAGTCTTGCGCCTCTGTTCCACCAGAGCCTGCCTGAATTTCTAAGTACGCATTATTGGGATCCAGCTCTCCTGAAAACATCCGTTGAAATTCGAGTTTTTCGAGTTTTTGACCTAACACATCCAGTTCAGAGACGACCTCATCGACCATCTCTTGATCGTCGTCCAGCTCTGCCATCTCCAAAATCTCTTTTACCGATTCAAGCCCAGATTCCAGCTCATCCACGGTAGAGACAATCATCTCTAATTGGGACTGCTCTTTTCCTAATGCTTGCGCCAAAGCTTGGTCATTCCATATACTGGGGTCTTCTAACTCTCGTGATACTTCAACCAAACGTTCAGCCTTAGTATCGTAGTCAAAGATACCCCCTAAGCACCGCAGTTCGTGCTTTATAGTCTTCAATACGCGTATAAACGAGATTCAATTCCATTTTTTTATTCCAAATTAGCATTTAATATTCGAAATGATACCAGCATTCCCTATTTCTTTGCTAAAGTTTTTTAGCCACGGGTCGATAAACTCTATTAGAATCAATCTATCGAATAAAAGGATGAGATCATGGCGATTGACATCAATAATAGCAATCCTATTCAAGCCTATCAAAATACGGTAAAACAAACCCTAGCGGCACCCAAAGAGGCAAGCTCGGTTGATTCGTCAAAACAAACAGACCCAACGGAGCCTTCTGCTCTATCGACGATGAAAACCGAACAACAAACCAGCTTAATTGCCCATCTGTTTGGTGATGGAGAATCGGCGAACGAAAGCAGTTTAAAGCTGACATTTCAAGCAGCCATTGAAAAATTAAATGAGGTACTCAGTGCCGAGTTTGGTCTGGCAGAGGACGCAACCGCCCCCATTAGCCAAGAAGCTTTAAAACAACAAGGTGGCATGGAGTACTGGACACCAGAAAACACGGCGCAACGTATTGTAGATGGCAGCACCGCTTTTTTTACCGCCTTTCAAGCGGCAAATCCAGACCTTGAAGGCGAGGCATTAGTGGATCGTTTTATTGACGTGGTTGGCGGTGGCGTGACTCAAGGATTTGAGGAAGCCAAAGGCTTGCTGGGAGATATGAAGGTATTGGAAGGCAGTATTGCCGATAATATCGATAAAACCTATGCGCTCGTTCAAGAAGGGTTCCAAAATTTTCGCAATCAATATTTAGGGTTATCTAATGTTGCTGATATCGATACCAGTTCATCTAAAACAGAAGAGCCTCAAACAACGATATAATTTGCTTCTTAATTAAGAATCGCTAGACAACAAAAAAAAGGGGCTAAAAAGCCCCTTTTTTATAAACAAAACGTTGTTGTTTTAACGCTTACTCAATTTCTTCCAATCGTACTTTAGTCAAACCTGTTTCATTGGCATAATTGGTTAACTCAGCGGTTGAGGTTGCGCCCATTTTAGTCATTAAGTTTTCGCGATGTTTCGAAACGGTACGATCACTAATCTCTAACATCTCAGCAATTTCTTTGGTTTTATACCCTTCTGCAACCAATTTAACCACTTGCTTTTCACGAACAGACAAACGCTTATTATTCAAGCCCGCCGCTTCCTCTAAAATAGGCTGAATTTCAGAGTGAATAAATAGTTCACCCTCCATCACGCTGTAAACCCCTTTAATCAACTCTTTAGGTGAAATCGATTTCATCGCAATTCCAGCCACACCAAGTTCTAACACCTCAGTCCAAACATTGGTGGTCTCAGCCGCGGTTAAAACAATAACCTTTGTCTCCCCATAACGCTTTTTAATATGACTAATCGCATTTAAACCACTTAATTTTGGCATCGATAAATCAAGTAAAACAACCTTAGGAGACTTGGCGCGAACTAGCTCCAAACACTCTAAGCCATCTTCCGCTTCACCAACGACATCAAATCCGTCTTCAGCGTCAATAATTGATTTAAATCCAGCTCGTACCAGAGCATGGTCTTCGGCTAATAAAATACTAATTTTTTCAGACATGGAAGGTTCCCGATTTTAAAGTGTTTAACCATTTACCGCTTACAATATTAGCAGTGGCTTAATTTTAATTTATTTATGCATTATGACGAATCGCTATGGAGTTCTCAAGATATTTCAGCCCAAACCTTAACTTTTCTAAGAGAAGATTCAAATTTTTCTGTTTATTACCCACTAAATGCTTATTTTTCTGAGTGTACTCTTCAATTTCCCTCAATACGGAAACCATACCATTTAACTGTAACAACATGCAATTACCTTTTAAATAGTGCGCTTTTTTAATGAGTTCCGGTGCGCGTTTTTCAAGCACAAAACATTCCAACTCATCAACACCCAATTTTAAATCTGATAAAAAATCCGTTATAAGCTCCTGAAAGGATTCCGGTACATCTTCAATTCCCTCCCAGTCACCTTTAACCGTTTTTATATCTCCCATACCTTTTTCACGGGTCGTATTAGAAAGCTCTTTCTCAACACCTTCTAATTGTGCTTCACGCCCCGCAGAAGCATCCGGTTTTTTATCCGTCAAACTAGAAATGTTTTCTTGCAACACGGCAACAATTTGCTCCTTCGTGACAGGCTTAACAAACCAGTGATCAAAGCCATTCGAACTAACTGGCTCTCCCTCTAAAGTAAAATTGGACTCATCTCCACCCGCCGTCACCGCAAATACTTTTTTAAGGGTTTGTGCGGCAGAACAACCTTCTTCTACACACGCTCTAATTTTATGGCTCACCTCAATCCCATCTAAAAAAGGCATCTGAATATCTAAAAACACATAATCAAACCGATTTTTTTGAAATAGCTCCCAAGCTTCACGACCATCTTTTGCTTCAACCACCGAACAATTTAACTCTTGTAGATAACCACCCAGCACCATTAAGTTAATTTTAGAATCATCAGCAATTAAAATATGAGGACTTTCACTAGAAAGACTTGTCATACCACTTGAAACACTAACATGCTCTACGCTATTTTTAGTCGCCGCCGCTTCTAATGTGGTGCTTTTTAATAAAGCCATCTCTTTTTTATCTCTGCGTTTTGATGCCGAATTTTCCATCACTTTATCAAATGACAGATCAAAACGAAAAGAGGTTCCTACGCCTAAAATGGATTGGACAGAAATCTCTCCCCCCATCAATGAAATCAGTTTTTGAACCACCAGCAACCCTAACCCAGAACCAATACTCTGCGTGCTGCCAATACTCTCTAACTGCGCATACGGTTCAAAAATACGTTCTAACTGGCTCTCAGCAATGCCTTCGCCTGAGTCGGTAATCTTAAATGAAAATTTATTTTTTTGGGTTTGAATAACTTCAATGGTCACGCCACCATATTGGGTAAATTTAATACTATTCACAATTAAATTAATCAATATCTGTGACAAGCGAACACTGTCTCCCACCACCTCATCCTGCTCCCCTAGATAGATTAACGAAACAATCAATCCTTTGTCTGCGGCAATCGAACTGGTTAACTGTTTTACATTCTGTAAGGTCTCTTTGAGTGAAAATCGCATGGGGTGCAACGTTATTTCGTCATACTCAGTTTGAGAGTAAGTCAAAATATCATTCACTAAAAACGTAGATTGCTCAGCGGTAATATGAATCGCTTTTAAGGCCGAAAGCACCTCTTTATCGGTTTGATTACGTCGCAACCGCTGAACCAAACTACTAATCCCTAATAGAGGCGAGCGTAATTCATGACTTAATAGAGCCAAAAAACGAGATTGCTTTTGATACGACTCATTAATAAGCCGATTCTGCTCTTCTAACTGATTCTGACGTTCAACCAATTGCGAAACAGAGAGACGCCCTTGTGCATCGACAATTTCTCGCTCTAACGCCACCATCTCGCTCACATCCATACAGTTTGCCAAAACATAGCGTTTACCCGACTCACTGTAAACATGTAACTGGTGCTGAAACGACTTTTTTCCTTGAGGTGTATGGTAAGAAGCCACAAAACGAACATCGACCTCAGGGTTATTTAATATTTCTTGAACTTTAAGATCGATCACAGGCGTACGATAACGCCCCATCATATCGTCAAACAGAGTAATTTTCTTATCAAATAAAGTACGAAAGGCTGGAGAGAGTAGCAGCTCACTCTCCCCATCAGAAGAAGAATAACGCCACCAAAAAGTTTTACTCACTAACTCTTCAGCTAACAGATCTTTATTCAAAGTGGACTCTCTCTGTCTTTTTAAATTAAACAAGCGTAAAATGAGGAACAATTAAAAAGCTTGTGATGACGCACTGACCGCAGTACGCCATAAGCATCATACAATCATAATAAAGAATTCTTAAAAATACTATGTCAAACCAAAATACTTCAAATAAAACTCGAATTGAAACGGACAGCATGGGAAGCTTAGAGGTCCCTATTGATGCGCTTTATGGCGCTCAAACCCAACGCGCAATTAATAATTTCCCCATCAGCCATATCCCCATGCCAACCTCTTTTATTAAAGCGCTCTGCTATGTAAAACAGGCGTGTGCTCAAAGCAACCAAACACTTGGGTTACTATCCAAAGAGAAGTCTACTGCGATTCAACAAGCCACCCAAGCGGTTATTCAAGGCGATTATCGCCAGCACTTTCCCATTGATGTATTTCAAACTGGGTCTGGCACCAGCACCAACATGAATGCTAACGAAGTATTAGCGACCCTTGCTAAGAAGCTCACAGGGACAGAGGTACACCCTAATGATGACTTAAATATGAGTCAAAGCTCAAATGATGTCATTCCTTCTGCAACGCATGTGGCGGCCAGTATCGCATTAAGCAAACAGTTATTACCCGCTTTAAGCCACTTAGCCGAAACCCTTACCCTTCGTGAAAAAGAGTTAGAGCATGTGGTTAAAACAGGACGCACCCATCTTATGGATGCCATGCCCGTTAAGCTAAGTCAAGAGCTCGCTTGCTGGCGCGCACAAATTACCGATAACATTCAACGTCTTACCGACACCCAAAAACGACTCCACAAACTCCCTCAAGGTGGGACAGCAGTGGGTACGGGCATTAATGCTGACCCACAGTTTGGAACATTGGTTTCTCAAAACCTCTCTGAAATGACCCAAATCTCTTTTGAACCAATGGACAATCTATTTGTTGGTTTAAGTTCACAAGACACGGCACTGGAGCTCAGTGGTCAACTGAATGTATTGGCCGCGAGCTTAATGAAAATCGCCAATGATTTACGCTGGATGAACTCAGGGCCTTTGGCGGGATTAGGTGAAATACAACTGCCAGCCCTACAACCGGGTAGCTCAATTATGCCGGGTAAAGTAAACCCCGTTATCCCAGAAGCCGTTGCCATGGTCGCCGCTCAAATTATGGGTAATCACACCGCTATTACTATTGGTGCTCAATCGGGCTCTTTTCAGCTAAACGTCATGCTCCCGATGATTGCACTCAACCTACTGCAAAGCATTGAAATAGCAGCAACCGCCAGTACACAATTAGCCGATCTTGCGATCAAAGGCTTTACCGTCAACGAAGCCAACCTACAAAAAACGCTAGGGGCTAACCCTATTTTAGTCACCGCACTCAATACCGTGGTTGGCTATGAAAAAGGCGCCGCCATCGCCAAAGAGGCGTATCGATCTGGACGACCCGTATTAGAAGTCGCACTCGAGATGACGGGTTTAGACGAAGCCTCACTTAAACAGTACTTAAATCCTGAATTGCTGACCCAAGGTGGCAATCCAAGTATTTAACCAACACTCGCCCATAAGGAAAAGCATGCCGATTCTTCATTTAAAACATACACAACTTGAAGAGGTGATCCCAAACAATGATCTCATTGTTTTTGACTTTTGGGCATCTTGGTGTACGCCACATGCAACCCTTTTTGAAAACTTAGCACAAACCTTTTCGGATGTAACGTTTTGTAAAGTGAACATTGAAGAGGAGAAGACGCTTGCTGAACTATTTCAAGTACGCTCTATCCCAACCCTCGCTTTTATGCGGGAAGGCATCATCGTCTTCTCTCATGCAGGAACCCTTGCTGAAGAGACCTTAATAGAAGGCATAACCGATCTCCGGCAACTGAACATGGCGCAAGTGCATCAAGACTTACTGGAAGCACAAAATAGTAATACTTCTACTCCTCTAAACTCATAAACGATACCATTTTATGTCTCTAACACTTCTCCCCCCCTCCTCTATCTTAATCACGGGTTGCTCAACAGGTATTGGCTATCAGTGTGCCCAACAGCTTCACAAGATGGGCTATAACGTTATTGCAACCTGCCGTAAAGAGACCGATGTACAGCGCTTACAAAAAGAAGGGGTCGACTGTTTTCAACTTGACCTGGCCTGTAGCGATTCCATTCAAATTGCACTCAAACAGATACTCCAACACTCCAACGGCCGAATAGATGCGCTCTTTAACAATGGTGCTTTTGGACTCCCTGGTGCAGTGGAAGATTTGACTCGTGAAGCGATGGAATATCAGTTTCAAACCAATGTCTTTGGTACGCAAGAGTTGACCAACTTAATTGTGCCGATTATGCGGCAACAAGGGGGGGGGAAAATAATTTACAACAGCTCTATTTTAGGATTTGCGGCCATGCCCTATCGCGGCGCATACAATGCCAGCAAGTTTGCCATTGAAGGGTTTGCCGATACCTTACGATTAGAAGTAAAACAAGACAATATTCAAGTCAGCTTAATTGAACCGGGACCGATTATCTCTGATTTTCGAAAAAATGCATTTGCCCAGTTCACACAATGGATCTCCATCGAAAACAGTGCCCACAAAAACAGCTATCAAGCGATGGTAGACCGCCTTGAAACGGTTGGTCCCAGCGTTCCTTTCACCTTGCCACCCGAAGCTGTTACCAAGTGTGTTATACATGCCTTACAAAAACCAAAAGCCAAAATACGTTACCGTGTTACCGTACCCACGATTCTCTTTTCGGTACTCAAACGACTACTGCCGAACCAACTCCTTGACCTCCTTTTAATCAAAGCTGGTGGAGAGGGTAAACGTTAAGTCGCCGTAAAAAGGAGTTGATACGGTCGCTGAATTTTCGATAACACATTTTGTAGGCTAAAGGTTCGAACTTCCTCAATAAAACAGCCTCCGTCAAAAAAAACCTGTAGTGTCGGCAAGCTCATTACCCCGTTTTGGGCACACACTTCTGGTGCGGTGTGACAATCAACATATACCAACGTCATTTTGGGATATTGTTGTGTCATGCGTTCCATCAGCTTGGGTTGAATACTCTGACACACGGAACACTGCTGCCCTCCAAATAAGATCAACAATCCCTTTTCAGTAGTTTTTAATTGATTCAATGCCTCTAAAGAACGGACCTTTTTCATAACCAAGCCGCCCCTCGGACACCGCTTGAATCACCATATTTAGGAGGTAATAGTCGCGTATTCACCTGATCACTGAAGACCCATTTATGCCAAATTTTAGGTACCTCTCGATACAGGCTGTCCACATTCGACATCCCGCCTCCCAAAACAATAACATCTGGGTCAATGACATTAATGACGCTAGCTAAACCTTTTGCCAACCAGACCGTATAGTCATAAAGCAACTGAGTCGCGATGGTATCGCCTTGCTGACTTAATGCGACAATCTCTTTTGCTGTTTTTTGTACTCCTGTTCGAAGACGATAGTGTGCTTCAAATCCACTGCCTGATAAAAATGTTTCATTACAGCCTTTTAAACCACAATAACACGGAGACGGTATATCCGTTTCATCCGCCCAAGGCAAAGGGTTATGCCCCCACTCACCACCAATGGCATTCACACCATTTAAAATCGTGCCATCAATCACGATACCACCACCGCACCCCGTGCCAATAATCACACCAAACACAACACGCGTACCTTTTCCTGATCCATCCACCGCTTCGGATAACGCAAAACAATTTGCATCATTGGCCAAGGTAATCTCTCTGTTTAAAACCTTCTGCAAATCACTCTTCAAATCTTTACCAATCAAGCAGGTCGAATTTGCATTTTTAATTCGCCCCGTTTTATAGGAAATTGCCCCAGGAATACCAATCCCTACCCCCCCTTTTTGACCCAGTTCAGCTTCTGCCTCAAACACCAAGGTCGCAATTTCCTGAACAATCGCAAGATAATCCCCCTTTGGTGTCTCAATTCGTTTTTGATAAACAACCTTTCCAGATTTAGACTTACTACTGCCAGCGAGCAATGCAATCAACTCAATTTTAGAGCCGCCTAAATCAATGCCAAATCGAAGAGCACTCATGAACTTTTTTTATCCCCATGCAATCCCTTAAGCCAAGCGATCTCTTCCGCACAAAACCCTGCTTGTTCGCGTGCGTCATAATTAAAAGGCCCCCGTAGATCGCCATGATAATAGGTCTCAATTACTTCTTGAAAGGTGGTAAAAGGATTTAACCCCCGCTCTTTACATAAATACCGAAACCAACGTGTTCCCACGTCAACATGACCAATTTCATCACGCAGTAAAATTTTTAAAATTTCAACACCACGCTTATCGCCAATCGCACGCAACTTTTGAATCATCGGAGGGGTCACATCCAAACCTCGAGCCTCTAAGGTTCTAGGCACTAACGCCATACGAATCAATGGATCATGATCCGTTTCATAGGTGGTCATCCACAATCCATCATGGGCAGGCATATCACCATATTCATAGCCTAAGCGAGATAGATGTTCGCGTATCATCTGAAAATGGAAGGCTTCTTCACCTGCGACACCTAACCAGTCTAGGTAAAAACCTATTGGCATCGATTGAAAACGGTAAACGGCATCGAGTGCTAAATTAATGGCATTAAACTCAATGTGTGCAATCGCATGCATTAATGCCGCATGCCCTTCAGGAGAGCCTAATCGTCTTTTTGGTAGCTTTTTAGGAGAAACAAGCGGCGGGCGTTCTGGGCGACCAGGGTCTTGAATACGTTTAACTGAGTCCAGCGGCGTAAAATCAAAGCGTCCATCAGCCCAATCTTCTTGCAATTGTGCCAATAAGCATATTTTTTGATCTAAATCTGCTGTCATTAAACACGCATATACGGATTTAAATAAATTTTTCTGCTCCAAATTTTTTCTCCCCCCCCTAACAATAACCAAAATTAAAACCAAAAAAAACCAGTCAAA
>JALSJT010000064.1 GCA_026989175.1 Thiomicrorhabdus sp.
TTCAGAGACAACCTGAACCGTTACTTTTTGTTGTGGGGTTTATAAACAGGGTAAGCGGCTAAAATACTCAGGGAGACCTTTGCACGAGAGGGGCGCGAGAGAAAAAAGAGATGAAATTTGACTGATTGAGGCGGAAATCGCAGGGAATACCTAGGTATTCGCAAGGTTTTCAACAAAAATCAGGCGTATTTCAGCCTTTTTTATCCGTGCATTCTTTCGTGCAACGGTCTCTCAGGGTTTTAAACCGCCGCGTTTGAGCCATGCTTGGTAAATTCTGTCTGACCAAAGGCTTTGAAAGTAGGCGATCGCTTGCAGGCGTTCGTGCCGTGTAAGCTTGCCTTTAAAGGCGGGCATGGTGCCTCCGATGGGAATGCCGCCACGTTGAATGGTGCCATCTAACGCTTTAAGTGAGTGATGCCATGCATGGGCACTGCCGTTTAATGGCGGTGCAGGGTATTTGCCATTGGGCAGTTCGGCGCGCCAATCTTTGATTACGCCTTGTGCTTTGTTGCCATGGCAGCTGGCGCAGTTTTGTTGAAAGACTTTTTCACCTTTGTGAACATCTTGATTGCTGTACCAGCGCTCATTCATCTGTTCGATTTGTGCGTGTGTTGCGCTGCTGAGCAATAGTAGGGCAGGGATTAACAGTAGGGCTTTCATGTTGCTTTTCCTTTTTAGAGGGGGGGGGAGAAAAATTTGAGCGTTTCAAATATCAAATTTTCTCCCCGCTCTTATCTATCAATATGGTTGGTTTAGAACCAAAAACGCAATCCTGCGACCCAATTGGTGCCAGCGGTACTTTCGCCATCGGCTTTTAAGTAGTCGGCGGTTTTGCCATAGGTATGGTTATGGGTGACACCAATGTAAGGTGCAAATTTTCGGGTAAACTCATAACGCAATCGTAGCTCGACTTGGGTAGAGGAGAGACCTGACCCCAATCCCATTTTTAGATCATCCGCACTGTAGACATCAAAGGCGAGGCTGGGGGTTAAAATCCATTTTTGGGTTAACAGCGCTTCGTATTCGGTGTCGAATCGAAAGCCAATGTTGTCTGAATTTGCGAGTAACAGTGCATTGGTTTCAAAGAAGTAAGGGGCTAACCCTTGCAGCCCAACCGCACCCCATGTTTGGGTATTTTCAGGGGTGGTGTCGTACGCCAAGCCCATTTGAATGTCCCAAAAACGTTTGAGAGGGCGACTGTAGAGCAGTTGGTTCTCAGATTCGACTTGACCGTTGACATTTTCCCCTTCGGTTTTAAGGTAGAGTTTGTGCCAGTCTTTGCCTATCCAAGCGGTAGCATCCCAACTGGTGGGGTTGCCGTCTTCGTTATTGACCTCTAAGGTGTCCATTAAAAAGTAGGTCAGTAATGGATCACGTTCTGCGCCTGCGTGTACTTGAGAGGTAGCGAATAAGGCAAGAACGGGGAGGCTGGCTTTAAGCCATGTGTTTGTTTTGATGTTCATGATGGTTCTCCTAAAATCTATATTATCGTTATCGAATGTGTACACGTCGGAACATGCCCATCATGTGATAGAGCAAGTGGCAGTGATATGCCCAGTCGCCTCGTGCATCCATGGTGACGCGATAACTAATTTTGGATCCCGGTTGTACCACCACGGTATGCTTTCTAGGGATGTGGTTTTCATCGCCCGTTTCTAAATCACTCCAAACCCCGTGAAGGTGCATGGGGTGGTTCATCATAGTGTCGTTAATAAAGGTGATGCGAATGCGTTCGCCGTATTTAAATTCCAGTGGTGGAGCTTCATCGTAAGTGATTCCGTCAATCGACCACATGTAACGCTCCATATTCCCCGTGAGATGCAGTACCAACTCTTTGGTTGGCTTAGGCTCGTGAGCTGTCGAGTAGAGATTTTTTAAATCGGCATAGGTTAATACTTTACGCCCATTGTTTCGCAAGCCAACGCCCGGATCATCTAAGCGGTATTGTGGGTTTTTTGCACGCATATCAATTTGAGGACCCTCTTTACGTGGGACGTCAATTTGCGGTAGATCTGGGTTCATGTCCATGGGAACGATCATGTGATCCATGCTGCCTTTCATGGGCTTCATTTGAGCCATGTTATGACCCGCATGATCCATGGAATTCATTTTGCTCGCGTTTGGCATGGCGTGATTCATGCCAGCCATTTTATTGCCTGAGCTGTGTCCATCATGTTCTGAGTCACTCGACATATTGGCCATGTTATGTGCCATTCCCATGTCGGTCATGGTTAAGATCGGGTAGGGATCCATCTCTGGTACTTCGGCCAGTTGTGAGGCGTCTGTAGTGAGTGAGCCAATCGCGTAGCCTGACCGATCAATGGCTTGGGCGAAGATAGCATAGGGTTGTTTTTGAGTGTCGGGCTCGACAATGACATCATAGGTTTCGGCCACGCCAATTCGAAACTCATCCACTTTGACGGGTTGGATTAAGTTGCCATCCGCCGCAACTACGGTCATTTTTAAGCCGGGGATACGGACATCAAAAAAGGTCATTGCCGAAGCATTGATAAAACGCAGGCGTACTTTTTTACCTGAATCCACCACGGCACGCCAATGAGCATTAGGGGAGAGGCCGTTCATTAAATAGGTGTAAGTCGCGCCTGAAATGTCGGAGAGATCCCGATCGGACATCGGCATACTGTTCCACATTTTTCGATCTTGCCACGCTTGTGAAAAGCCTTTTTCCTTAATCTCACTCCAAAAATCACCAACGGTTCGCTGGTTGAAATTATAGTAATCGCCCATTTTTTTGAGATTGGCGTAGAGTTTTTCGGGCGGGGTATCTGACCAGTCGGAGAGTTGAATCACATAGTCGTGATCGGCTTCAACGGGTTCCTCTTTTTTAGGCAGAATGACAATGGCGCCGTATACACCCGTTTGCTCTTGGAAGCCAGAGTGGCTGTGATACCAGTAAGTACCGCTTTGTTGTACTTTAAATTGGTAGACAAAGGTTTCACCGGGTTTGATGCCGTCAAAGCTGATTCCGGGTACGCCGTCCATTTCATAGGGGAGGATTAATCCGTGCCAGTGAATGGACGAGTCAACGCTGAGTTCGTTTTTAACTCGAAGGGTAACGGTATCCCCTTCTTGAAAGACCAGCGTTGGCCCCGCAAGCGAGCCATTAATTAAGGTGGCAATACGGGGTGTGCCTGTAATATTAATGCGTTGTTCGGCAATGGTAAGGTCAAACTCGGTGCCACGTAAAATCGGTTGTTTGGGAAGACCTTTCGCATGAGAGATAAATTCGTTGTTAGCGAATGCATTAGGAATCTGGCTGGCGAGTGTCGCAGCCACCGTGGTTAACGCCATCCCTTTGACAAACTGGCGACGGCCAACGGTGTGTTGGGTGTTTTTTTGGGTAGAAAGTGTCATTTGAGCACTCCTTGATTGACTAAATTTAATAAATTGCACAACGTTATGAGTGTTGTAGTACTCATAAGCGACTTTTATATTGCATTGTGATTTTTTTAAATTTAGACGAGCGGAGGAGGGATTTCTGGTGGGTAGTAAGCGTGCAAAAGGGGAGCACTAAACGTTGTATTCGCACTATGAACCAGTGCAACGGTTGAGAATATATGAGGGGGATTGGTGTCAATGGGGTTGCTGGTATGAATGGAGTTACACAATAAACTATGGCAGCTTCCTTCATGATCACAGCTGCAATAATCCACGACGGAGTTATCTGAGGTGTTCTCTGTTAAACAAGCGGAGTGTGGTGCGTCAGATGTATTACGCGCTTCGGTGGTGTTAAGGCTGACTTGGTGCATAATTTGCATTTTAGTGATTTCAGCTTGGTTTAATTGAGACATATTGGTACCCGCGAGTGCATTGAATGCAACGCTTTGAAGTACAAAAATGACAATTAACAGCTGTTTTAACATCTCTTAGCCTTAAATCCGATGCGCTAAATAAAGTAACTACGGTTATATTTATACACCGTTTTTTTGAATAAAACAAACGTTTTATCAGAAAATATGAAATAGATGAGAGAGGCGGTTTGAATTAAGGGCATAAAAAAACCCCATCAAAATGATAGGGTTTTTAGCGAGCTAAGCTGGGCTTAGCGGCATTTTATTAAGCTGAGTAGTATAGTTCAAACTCGATAGGATGCGTGGTCGCACGTAGTTGCGTAACGTGCTCCATTTTTAACTCAATGTAAGAGTCTAGCATCTCATCAGTGAATACACCGCCCACTTTTAGGAAGTCACGATCCGCATTTAGTGCATCCAGCGCTTCTTCCAATGAAGCACATACAGTATCGTAAGTAGCTTCTTCTTCTGGTGAAAGGTCGTATAGATCTTTTTCAGAAGGGGCGCCCGGGTCAATCTTGTTGATGATGCCGTCAAGACCGGCCATAAGCGATGCAGAGAACGCTAGGTATGGGTTAGCGGTTGGGTCAGGGAAGCGTAATTCAACACGACGTGAACGTTCAGAAGGTGCATAAGGAATACGAATGGATGCTGAACGGTTAGAACCTGAGTAAGCCAATAAAATAGGCGCTTCAAATCCTGGGACTAAACGCTTGTAAGAGTTGGTTCCTGGGTTAGTGAAAGCATTTAAAGCGCGTGCATGCTTCATTAGACCACCAATGTACCATAGTGCTTCTTGAGATAGTCCTGCGTACACGTCACCTGCAAAGATGTTTTTACCGTCTTTTGAAAGGGACTGGTTGATGTGCATTCCGTTTCCGTTATCACCCACGATTGGCTTAGGCATAAAGGTGGCTGTTTTGCCCAGTGCGTGTACGGTATTGTGTACGGCGTATTTAAGGATTTGAACTTCATCGGCTTTCGCTGTAAGCGTGTTACCAGCAACCGCAAGTTCACATTGACCAGCTGTAGCCACTTCGTGGTGGTGTGCTTCTAGTTTTAAGCCCATCGCTTCTGCCATGGCGCAGATGTCAGCACGTACTTCATGCAGTTGATCTACTGGAGGCACTGGGAAGTAACCGCCTTTTACGCTTGGACGATGTCCAACGTTACCATCGGTAAAGACTTTTTCTGAGTTCCAAGACGCTTCATCGGCATCAATTTTAACGAAGGAACCTGACATGTCTAATCCCCAGCGAACATCATCAAAGATGAAAAATTCTGGCTCTGGACCAAAGAATGCCGCATCAGCGATGCCGGTTGATTTTAAGTAAGCTTCTGCTTTTTTAGCGATGCCACGTGGGTCTTTTTCATAAGACTCCATGGTAGATGGATCGACAATCATACAGCGAATAATAATGGTTGGATCATTGGTGAAAGGGTCTAGAAAAAAGCCATCGGTTTGCGGCATTAGAATCATGTCTGAGTTATGAATGCCTTTCCATCCCTCAATAGAAGAACCATCAAATGTTTCACCGTCTGTGAAGAAGTCTTCATCAATGCTTGAAGCAGGGATTGTGACGTGTTGTTCTTTACCGTGAGTATCTGTAAAACGTAGATCGGCCCACGTTACATCATTTTCTTTAATGGTGTCGAAAATAGCTTGAGACATCTGTTCTTCCTTTTTAGCACTGTATTTTAGGTCTTTACACGAAAGGATGCACGGATAAAAAAGCTGAAATACACCTGATTTTTGTTGAAAACCTTGTGAATACCTAGGTATTCCCTGTGATTTCCGCCTTAATCAGCCAAATTTCCTCTCTTTTTTCTCTCGCACCCCTCTCGTGCAAAGACCTCTGTATAAATAAAAAATATCGTCGTTGATATTAGCGGGAAACATGCCAAAAAGCGAGTGTTTTTTTAAAGCGGTTTAACTGGTTGAAAAATAGAGTGTTAATGGAGGTAGTGCGCTTTAGATGGGGGATAGTACGAAGTCGTGATTGCGCTATTATGGTGCTATAAAGGGTGGTTTTAGTGCGAAAGCGGTGCTTCTGTGAAATTGTAATTTTTCTGTAACATTACATGGATGGTAACATTGTAAAATTCCGCGCATCAAAGGTTCACTGAGTTGGTAATGTTGTAATGGAAAAAAAGATAGAAGAGAAGTTAGACAAGGTTTTAAAAGGACCGTCGTTCGAACGACGCATCCGTATTCGAAACTTTAAAGATCGTTTTGCTCGTTACGGTATTAGTTTGGGGGGGGTCTCTGTTATTACCGCTGTGCTATTAATCATGTTCTTTCTTGTGTATGTCGTTGCGCCTCTGTTTACGTCTGCAACGGTTGAAAAAGATGCTTCGTTTAATGTGCCAGGCTCTGTTCAGGATGAAACGCTCTATTATGGAATTGATGAATATAAAGAGACTGCGGTTCGGTTTACTAAGAGTGGGCAGTTAATCGGCTTTACGTTAAAGGATGGTCTTGTTAGCAGTAAAGACCAGTTACCTTTGAATGGCGCAACCATTACCTCTTTTACCATTGTTAATGAAGCACAAAATACACTTGCCTTTGGTCTGTCAGATGGCTCACTGTTGATTGCTAAGTATGGTTATGATGTGACCTACCCTGAGGATGTAAGAGTGATCACTCCTAAGGTTAAATATCCTTTTGGAGAGGAGCCGCTTGAGTTGGGTGATGCTGCGATTGAAAAGTTGGCGTTACGTTTAAATGAAGATACGCTGGTGGTGGCCTACCAAGAGCGCGCTTCAAATGAAGTGCATGTTAAAAACTTTGCTGTTGAAAGCTCCTTTCTTGATGACTCGCTTACCCTCTCTGAAGAGGGGGGGGCAACCTTCGAGCAACAAGTAGCGCTTGAGTATTTGTTGCTCGATGGCAGTATGCGTAACTTGTATCTCATCTCAAAAGAGGGTGTAACCGATTATTACGACCTCTCCGATATTGATGCCCCAGAATTAATTCAGCATGTTGATCTGTTGCCTCAAAACGATTCGATCTCTACCATTCGTTTTTTATTAGGTGATTACTCGCTTATGATTGGAACGGAGCAAGGGATGGTGCATCAGTGGTTCCCTGTGCGAAATAAAGAGGATGATTTTAAACTGCAAAGTGTTCGGCAGTTTGAGGTGTCCGATAAACCAATCGTTATGATCGCGATTGAACATGCGCGTAGAGGCTTTGCCACGATTGATCAGGCAGGGAAGTTTGATCTGTATCACTCAACCTCGGAGAGGCATTTAGAGAGTCTTGAGATTGACCCTAATGGGCTTGCTTTTCTCTCTTTTACACCGAGGGCAAATGGTGTTTTATTGGAGACGAATTCTGGGAAAATCGTGACCTATAGTGTCGAAAATGAGTATGCGGATGTCTCGTTCAAGAGTTTGTGGGGGAAGGTCTGGTATGAGGGGTATGAAGAGCCTGGTTATACTTGGCAGTCTTCAGCCGCCAGTTCAGATTTTGAGCCTAAGCTCTCTATGATGCCGTTAACCTTTGGTACGATTAAAGCAGCGATGTACTCAATGCTATTTGCCGTACCAATTGCGATTTTAGCCGCGATTTATACTGCTTTTTTTATGGACAGCAAAACCCGTCAGTGGATCAAACCTTCAGTTGAGTTAATTGAAGCCTTACCAACCGTTATTTTAGGGTTTTTAGCAGGGTTATGGTTAGCACCGATGATGGAGGCAAACCTTTCAGGTTTCTTTGCGGTATTGGTGGTGGTGCCCGTTGGGGTTTTATTGTTTGGATTTGCTTGGTCTCGACTGCCTAGAGCGATACGTTTGTGGGTTCCTGAAGGAAAACGCACGCTATTAATGATTCCTGTTGTCTTTTTGTTGGGGTATTTTGCAATGTCACTGGATAAGCCGTTAGAAGACACCTTCTTTAATGGTGATATGCGTCACTGGTTAACCTTTAGTGCGGGAATAGATTTTGATCAGCGTAATGCGATGGTTATCGGATTTGCGATGGGATTTGCATTGATTCCGACGATTTTCTCAGTTGCCGAAGATGCTATTTATAATGTCCCACGTTATTTAATTAATGGTTCTTTAGCCTTGGGTGCAAGTACTTGGCAGACCATGGTTGGTGTTGTATTGCCGACAGCGAGCCCAGGTATTTTTTCAGCGATCATGCTTGGCTTTGGTCGTGGTGTGGGAGAAACGATGATTGTGCTGATGGCGTCAGGGAATACACCGTTGATGGAGTTGAATATCTTTGAGGGAATGCGAACGCTCTCCGCAAATTTAGCGGTAGAGATGGCGGAAGCTGAGGTGTACAGTTCGCATTACCGTGTTTTATTCTTGTCAGGTTTGACGCTCTTTGTCTTTACCTTTTTCTTTAATACGTTAGCGGAAGTTGTGCGTGAGCGCATGCGCCGTCGATATAGTTCACTTTAAGGAATAGTGCAATGAAAAATTGGTTTAATAAAGGCGAGCATTGGATTTGGTTTAGTGCCTCTGCGGTAAGTGTGAGTGTGGTGTTGGTCTTCGGTCTACTCGCTATGATCGCCTATAAGGGGTTGTTGCACTTTTGGGCGCATGATGTGTATGACTATCAAGTGACACACTCCAATGGTCAAATTGAGCAGGTGATTGGTGAACTACACGACACAAAATTTAAACTGGTTACGGATGATGCAAATCCCGAAATCGTACATGAAGTGCCTGAATACCTGATTAAAACAGGAAACAGGGATGTTTATGGTATTGATTTTAAGTGGATTAACTCTAGAAATCTTGAGTTAGAAAAAGCTAAATTGGCCGATAATATTACCGTTGTTGAACGTTATCAGTGGGGGAATGTTTATGGGTATTTAGAGTCCTTAACGGTGGACGGTCAAGTTATTGCGACAGGATCGGCTGTAAAAGAGGTGTTGCAGGAGTTAGCCGAGAGAGGGACGGCACTTCATGAAGAGATTCTTTATATTGAAAAAACCGTTATTGGCGGTATTAACTATAAGATAAATCGCTTGCGCTTAGAGCAAAAAAAGTTGGAGTTAGAAGGCGAGTATGACGCCAAAACCGAAGCGGAGTTTGAGGCAGAGCGTGCGGTTTTAAATGAAGAGTTTATTGCGCAACAAACGTCGATACAAAGGTTGTACGATCAAGCAAATGAACTGGGTGAGGTAACGCTAGGCATTGCGGGTGGTCAAAAAATTACCGTTAAAATCAAACAGATTGTTCGTTTTTGGCAGCCGAATAATATGTCTTTGCTTTCGAAGATAGGATTCTTTTTTGGTTCAGTAGGAAACTTTCTAACCGAAGATCCACGTGAAGCCAATACTGAGGGAGGTGTGTTTCCAGCGATTGTTGGTACGGTTACGATGGTGTTGTTAATGACCATTTTAGTCACACCGATGGGGGTTTTGGCAGCGGTCTATATGTCTGAATATGCCAAAGAGGGGCCCGTACTGAGATTGGTTCGTATCTCGATTAATAACTTAGCGGGTGTCCCTTCCATTGTATTTGGTATTTTTGGACTGGGCTTCTTTGTCTACATATTGGGGGGGTCGATTGATGATCTATTTTATGGCTATGCCGCACCCAACCCTGTTTTTGGAACGCCTGGGTTATTATGGGCGTCTTTAACTATGGCGTTGTTAACGTTACCAGTGGTTATTGTTTCAACCCAAGAGGGGTTGTCTCGAATTCCACGCTCTTTACGTGAGGGTGGTTTGGCGTTGGGGGCAACGAAGTTTGAAACCATTACGCGTATTGTCTTGCCGATGGCAACCCCTGCGATTATGACGGGGCTTATTTTAGCAATCGCTCGTGCCGCAGGAGAGGTTGCTCCATTGATGTTGGTTGGGGTAGTTAAGTTAGCCCCTACACTGCCTGTTGATTTCAATGCGCCTTTTATTCATTTAGAGAATAAGTTTATGCACTTAGGGTTCCATATTTATGATGTTGGTTTCCAAAGCCCGAATGTGGAAGCTTCACAGCCATTAGTGTATGCAACCTCTTTATTACTGGTCGTTATTATTGTGTCGCTGAACTTAGGCGCGATTATGATTCGAAACCGTTTAAGAGAGCGTTATAAAGCGTTGGACAATTAATTAAAGAGGTAGAGGCTTAATATTCAACAGCCACTACGATCCCTGTTTTAAAAAAATTTAAGGTTAGAAAATCTCATGAAAGAAGTCACAAGTTTTTCAATGAATAGTGCGTCCGATAAGTTGAAGTTAGAGAACGAAGAGATTGCCATTGAGGTGAAAGATTGGAATCTCTATTATGGCTCTAAAAAGGCATTAAATGGTGTCACCATGAAGCTGCCTAAAAATCGAGTGACGGCTTTTATTGGTCCTTCGGGTTGTGGTAAATCAACCCTGTTGCGATGCTTTAATCGAATGAATGACTTGATTGATTCGGTGAGTGTTGATGGCGATATTTTATTGTATGATGAAAATATGTACTCAAAGCATATGGATGTATCCGCATTGCGTCGACGTGTTGGTATGGTGTTTCAAAAGCCAAATCCATTTCCGAAAACCATTTTTGAAAACGTCTGTTATGGTTTAAGACTGCAAAATGTTCGTGATAAACAGGTTTTAAATGAAACGGTAGAGTGGGCACTGCGTGGAGCGAACCTTTGGGAAGAGGTAAAGGATCGTTTAGATGAAAATGCATTGAGTTTATCGGGTGGACAGCAACAACGTTTGTGTATTGCACGAGCCATTGCGATTAAGCCAGAGGTATTGTTACTGGATGAGCCAACATCAGCACTAGATCCCATCTCGACCTTGGCGGTAGAAGAGTTGATTTTTGAGTTGAAAAAAGATTTTACAATTTTAATTGTGACACATAACATGCAACAGGCGGCACGCGTATCGGATTATACGGCCTTTATGTATATGGGCGATTTAGTTGAGTATACCGATACCGACACACTGTTCACCAACCCTAAGTTAAAGCAAACAGAAGATTATATTTCAGGTCGTTACGGTTAAATACGCGCTCTTTCTATTTCCAAGTATATTTGGTATGGATTAGGTCATTAAATGGTGTTTAAAAAATATAATAGGAAAGTTAGTTATGCAAAAGAAAGAGTTTAGTTCTCATATCTCCAATCAGTTAAACCGTAATTTAGAAGAGTTGTTTAATCATATTTTAGAGATGGGGGGGATGGTTGAGAATCAACTGGATATGGCACTCTCTGCATTAGGCAATGGTGATGTCAAAATAGCCAAAGAGGTGGTTCGCTTTGATAAGGTGATCAATCAAGCAGAGATGGAAATTGACCGTTTATGTATTCGAGTGTTAGCGCGTCAGCAACCAACGGCTTCTGATTTACGTTTGATTTTAGCAACCATTCGGATTGCCATTGATTTAGAGCGAATGGGGGATGAGGTCTGTAAGCTGGCTAAGCTAGTAATTAAATTTCATAAAACAGAGCCTTGTACCACGGCAAGCTATGCTGGGTATGCAGAGTTGGTTGATATTACGACGCGCTCTCGAGATATGTTAAAAACGACGCTAAATGCCTTTGCACGCGTTTCTGCCGAAGATGCGATCTCTATTTTGGATCAAGAAGAGATTGTGGATCAGGTCTATAAGAAAGCGCGGAAAGATGTAACAGAGCAATTTAAGAAAAACCCTGAGAATGTAGAGTGTTTATTGGAAGTCATGACTGCTTTACGTGCCAGCGAGCGTCTCTCGGATCATGCCTTAAATATTATGGAAAGTATTATCTACTTGGTGCAAGGTAAAGATGTTCGTAATATGGATCAAGAGCGTTTAACCAAGTTTTTAGAGAATCTATAAGGAAGCGTGTTTATGTCTGCTGAAACCATTTTGATTGTTGAAGATGAAGCTGCGATTCGTGATATGTTGAATTTTACGCTGTCTTCAGCGGGTTATAATGTGGTTGAAGCGCAGAATGGTGAGCAAGCTTGGAAGATGTTAAATGAAGAGGTTCCCGCTTGTTTATTGTTAGACTGGATGTTGCCAGGAGTATCGGGCGTTAACTTGGTTGAGCGTATTCGAAAGCAGGATCGATTTTCCTCTATGCCAGTTATTATGTTGACGGCAAGGGGGGAAGAGAATGATCAAGTGCAAGGGTTTGAAGCGGGTGCGGATGATTATGTGATTAAGCCTTTTTCTCCCCGTGCTTTGGTCGCTCGCCTTAAAGCATTGCTTAGAAGAGACAATCCAGAATCGAACTCTTCAGAGATCTTAACCCAGGGTAATTTAAAGCTCGATTTAGGAAGTTATCGTTTTACCGTAGCGAACCAAGAGGTTAAGCTGGGGCCTACCGAGTTTAAGTTGATGCAGTTTTTTATGAGCCGTCCCAATCGAGTCTTTACTCGTTTGCAGTTATTAGATCGAGTCTGGGGCGAACAAGTTGTCGTTGAAGACCGCACCGTTGATGTCCACATTCGCCGTCTTCGAAAAATACTGGAAACAGTTCAGAGTGCAGAGGTGATACAAACCGTTCGAGGAGCAGGGTATCGGTTTTCTGTTGATTAATCTTGCTCCTTAAGGGAGTGTTGTATGTCGAGTAGTCCCGTATCAAGAGCCATTTCTCGTGAGCTTACTTGGGTTGCTCTTTCATTGAGTGTCTTTTTACTCTTTGCTTGGTTAACAGGGTTTTGGGTTTCAACCCTGTTTTCTTATGTCATTTTTTATCTGATTCGCCAAGTTTGGTGTCTCTACCGTTTTGAGGCTTGGATGCGAGAAGTGCCCTATGCAACGCCCCCTCAGTCGGGATTTTGGCAGGAGCTATGTTTTTCAGTCTCTCATAAGCAGCGTATGTTAGAAAAGCGTGCCGACCTACAAAACAACAAGTCTGAACAGTTTCATGCCGCCTCAATGGCGCTTCCAATTGCCATTATCTCCCTAACGAAAAACCATAAAATAGAGTGGTTTAATAATGCGGCACAATCCCTTCTTTCGATTCAACGAAGCGATACGGGACGAAAACTTGAAACCTTAGTGAGGCAGCCTGAATTTATCCAATACTTAAAACAGGAAATACCTGAAAAACCGCTGTTTTTAGAAGGGTTTATGGGGCAGTCTCGAACCTATCGTTGTGAAATCTTTGACTACCATCATGGGCATCGCTTACTGATGCTTGAAGATGTTCATGAGCTGTATAATTTGGCGCAAATTCGTAAAGATTTTGTGGCAAATGCCTCGCATGAGTTACGTACCCCTTTAACCGTGGTGAACGGTTATCTTGAAATGATGATTGATATGACGGAACAAGTTCCTGAGTTTTGGGAGAAGCCGCTAGGGCAGATGCACCATCAGTCTTTACGAATGCAGGCCATTATTGAGGATTTGTTAACGCTGTCTAGGATTGAGTCGGATACCTTAATGAGTAGCTCTCAGGTTATTAAGGTTGATGAGATGCTAAATAATATCGAAGTGGATTTTCGTTATCTTTATGATGAGGAATACGAAATTTTCTTCTCAATCGAGAATGGCTTGGCTTTAAAGGGCGTTGAAGAGCCGTTAAAAAGTGTTTTTACCAATTTAATTTCCAATGCCTTTCGTTACACGCCAAAAGGAGGGCGAGTGTCAGTTCGTTGGTACTCTGATGCTTCTGGGGCACATTTTGAGGTGGAAGATACTGGGATTGGGGTTCCAAATGAGTTTTTAAGTCGTCTAACGGAGCGGTTTTATCGAGTGGATACGGCACGTTCTCGAGAGAATGGGGGTACTGGCTTGGGGTTGGCAATTGTAAAGCATGTATTAGATAAGCATGAGTCTGAGCTTAAGATACAAAGTCAAGTCGGCAAAGGGTCTATCTTTCGCTGTGATTTTCAAGTCGCAAAAACAATGGTGAGCGAGACGTCATGAAGCTGTCATATTTATGTCAAATGAATGTTATGAAGCGTTGCTAGAATAGAACTCGATTTAAGTATTACACAGTTTTTTTTAAAAGAGGTTCTTCTTTGTTTTTTAGAGGCCTCTAAATATCTACTATTTATTTGGAGTACAGGAATGAAAAATTCTAAACTGGTTATGGCTTTAGGTCTTGCCGCAGCAACCATGATGGCGCCTACTTTGTCTAGTGCAAGTAGCACGGAGTTACATGATTATCAAAAAGTATCAGGTGTTTCTGGACACTTATCATCGGTTGGTTCTGATACCTTGGCGAACTTGATGACATTGTGGGCTGAAGAATTTAAACGCTACTATCCAAATGTAAATATTCAAGTTCAAGCGGCAGGCTCTTCTACTGCGCCACCAGCATTGACTGAAGGAACCTCAAGCATTGGACCGATGAGCCGTAAAATGAAGGCTAAAGAGTTGTCAATGTTTGAGAAAAAACATGGCTATAAGCCAACGGCAATTGGGGTTGCGATTGATGCGTTAGCCGTTTATGTTCATAAGGATAACCCGATTGAAAAGTTGACGATTCCTGAAGTTGATGCAATTTTCTCTTCGACGCGTAAATGTGGACTTAAGCATGATATCTCGACTTGGGGTGAAGCTGGAGTAACGGGTTCTTTGGCAAATAAAAGCATTCAAATGTATGGTCGTAACTCAGTTTCAGGAACCTACGGTTTCTTTAAGAAAAAAGCCCTTTGTAAAGGAGACTATAAGTCTTCTGTGAATGAGCAGCCTGGTTCAGCATCGGTGGTTCAATCTGTATCCGCTTCTTTAAACGGAATTGGTTACTCAGGAATGGGTTATAAGACAGCCGGTGTTAAGATGTTGCCTCTTGCTAAGAAGCCAGGTGGAAAGTATATTCCAATCAATCATGATACAGCGATTGATGGAAGTTACCCATTAGCGCGCATTCTGTATGTTTACATCAATAAGGCTCCAAATAAGCCGCTGGATCCAGTGGTTAAGGAGTTTTTAACCTTAGTGCTTTCTAAGCAAGGTCAGAAGGGTGTTGCAAAAGATGGTTATATCCCTCTACCTCCTAAAGTTGCCGATAGATATTTAAAGTTACTTAATGACTAAAACGTTTAATTAAGTACTCTCCTAAGAACCCCAGTTTATCTGGGGTTTTTTGTGTCTGAAATAAAACTGGGGTCAGAGTAAAGCTGGGTGGAATGTTGCGTTAACCTGTAAATAAGCTCAATGCGCTTTACTTCTGTTTAGGCTGTCATGGCCGCTTAAAAATCAGTTGGAAAATTGTGTTAGAATACTCGCCCTTAATTTTTATTATTGTTGTGCGGAAATACTATGTCTCAAGCTTCTCCTTTCACTGGTGGTTTATACGTGATTACTTATGGTTGTCAGATGAATGAATACGATTCGGATAAGATGGCTGGTTTGTTAGAAAAAACCCATGGTCTAAAGCTGGTGACCGAGCCTGATGAAGCGGATGTTGTGTTGATGAACACTTGCTCGGTGCGCGAAAAAGCGCAAGAGAAGGTGTTTTCTGAGCTAGGGCGCTGGTCTAAATGGAAAGCGAAAAAACCCAATCGAATTATTGGCGTTGGTGGATGTGTTGCCTCGCAAGAGGGGAAGGTGATTCGTCAGCGTGCGCCGAGTGTCGATGTGATTTTTGGCCCGCAAACCTTGCACCGTTTACCGGCGATGATTGACGAAGCGTTGCGCGTGCGTGGCGATGACTCGGTGAAAAAGAAAAAAGCCGTGATTGATATCTCCTTTCCTGAAATTGAGAAGTTTGATCACTTGCCGGAACCTGAAGTGAATGGCGTTTCGGCCATGGTATCGGTAATGGAAGGCTGCTCTAAATACTGTACCTTCTGTGTGGTACCTTATACCCGTGGTGAAGAGGTGAGTCGCCCATTTGAAGATGTATTGCGAGAAGTGAATGCTTTAGCGGAACAAGGCGTAAGAGAAGTCAACTTGCTAGGGCAAAATGTCAATGCATATCGTGGCGAGATGGCCGATGGTGAAATGGCCGATTTGGCGGTGTTAATGCACGCCATTCGCACCATTGATGGCATTGATCGTATTCGTTTTACCACATCACATCCAAACGAGATGACACAGAGCTTAATTGATTGTTATGCTGAAATTCCTGAACTGGTCTCTCACTTGCACCTGCCAATTCAATCGGGTTCAGATCGCGTGTTGGCGATGATGAAACGTAATCACATGGTGATTGAGTACAAATCAACTATTCGTAAAATTCGTGCGCTGCGTCCCGATTTATCTCTATCTGGCGATTTTATTGTTGGTTTCCCTGGTGAAACTTGCGATGATTTTAAAGAGACGTTAGCGTTAGTGGAGGAGCTGAATTACGATCGTTCATTTAGTTTTATTTATAGTGAACGTCCAGGTACACCTGCGGCCAGTTTTCCGGATGAAGAGCCATTAGAGAAGAAAAAGCGCCGCCTATTTATGTTGCAGGAGTTGCTTAATAAACAGACCGCTGCTATTGGTAAAGCGATGATTGGATCGGTACAACGTGTGTTGGTTGAGCGTTTGTCTCGAAACTCTTTTGAGCAAGTGGCGGGGCGCACTGAGAATAATCGAGTGGTGAACTTTGATGGCTCACCGGAATTGATTGGTCAGTTTGTGGACGTTGAAATCACCGAAGCTCTTAATAATTCACTGCGAGGCGTGGTTGTCGCGACCCCAGAGGCCGATAAGCATGTTGCGCTACAAGCGTATTCGTTGTGAGCGCACGTTAGATGTATTGTAAAATTTATTCCCCCCCCTCCCTTTTTTCATTTTTAAGACATAGAGGTTACCTTTGTCTGTATTAAATACCATTCGATTTACGCTGTTTCCCGAAGATAATGAGCGTTTGCAAAATTTAAGTGGTTGGCATCATGAGCACTTTGAACAGGTTGAACTAGGCTTGGGTGTTGAGATCAACAGTCGAGGCTTTCAACTCTCAGTGACTGGGTTAGCCGATCGAGTGGTCAAGGCGGAGCAGGTGATTCGAACGCTCTATGATGAAACCGATCAACAGACCTTAACGCCAGATTTAGTGCATTTAGTGTTACATGAGTTGGGGGTTGATCAACCACAGCCGTTTACCCCTGAGCAGGTATTGGTGACTACGCGGCGTAAGACAATAAAAACACGTAATGCGAATCAAGCACACTATTTGAACGCCATTAAGCACTACGATGTGAATTTTGGCATTGGGCCTGCGGGTACAGGAAAAACCTATTTAGCGGTGGCGTGTGCGGTTGAAGCGTTAGAGAGTGAGCAGGTTCGGCGTATTATTTTGACACGCCCAGCGGTGGAAGCGGGAGAGAAACTTGGTTTTTTACCCGGCGATTTAAGTCAGAAAGTGGATCCCTATCTGCGCCCTTTATTCGATGCCCTATTTGATATGCTGGGCTTTGAAACTGTCGAACGATTGATTGACAAAAATGTCATTGAAATTGCCCCGTTGGCGTTTATGCGTGGGCGTACGTTAAATGAAGCGTTTATTATTTTAGACGAAGCACAAAATACCTCCACCGAACAGATGAAAATGTTTTTAACCCGTATTGGGTTTGGCTCCACCGCCGTAATTACCGGAGACATTACCCAGTGCGATTTGCCGCATCATCAAAAATCAGGATTGCGCCATGTAATTAAAGTCTTGGAAGGCGTTGAAGGCGTTGGGTTTACCTTTTACCAAGCACAAGATGTGGTGCGCCATGCGATGGTGCAAAAAATTGTAACCGCTTATGATTCGTACGAACGAAAACAGCACCGTTCTCAGGATAAATCATCGTGATGTTAGAGGTTGAGTTACAGTGGGGCATTGAGCCATTATTGTTGCCCACTCAAGCACAGTGTGAATTGTGGGTGGCCGCAAGCCTAATGAATGCACCTGAAGATGAAGTAGAGACGGCGTTAACCATTCGTATTGTCGGGCTTGAAGAGAGTCAATCGCTTAATCAAACCTATCGAAATCAAGACAAACCCACCAATGTACTGTCATTTAAGTTTGAACCTCCTGTAGGATTGCCAGAGGGCGCATTGGATGATGAGGGGGGGGAAGAATTTTATTTAGGCGATTTAGCGATCTGTGCGGAGGTGGTCGCACAAGAAGCAGAGAAACAAAACAAAACATTAGACGCCCATTGGGCGCACATGATTGTACATGGAACCTTGCACTTGCAAGGGTTTGATCATATAGAGACGGAGGATGCTTCGGTAATGGAAGCGTTAGAAGTTAAAATTATGCGTCAATTAGGGTATGCTAGCCCATACGAGATTTGAGTAATAAGGATGGTAAACATTAATGAGTGACAGTACGAGCGGCTCTTCGTGGTTAGAACGTTTAGGAAAGGTTTTTTCAGATGAACCGGAGAGTCGAGAAAATTTGGTAAAAGTGTTAGTCGATGCACAAGCGCAAGGGATTATTGATTCGGATGCGTTGGTGATGATTCAAGGGGTTCTTGATGTCTCTGAAGCACGAGTGCGAGATATTATGATTCCTAGATTGCAGATGGCATTGATTGATGCAAGCGAACCTCTGGAGTCCATTTTAGAGACGATGTTAGAGACCTCTCACTCTCGTTATCCAGTGATTTGTGATAAAAAGATTATTGGAATTCTTTTGGCGAAAGATGTTTTTAGAGCCGTGGTAAAAGGGGAGCTAAAAACCAAAGAAGATCTGGCTAAAATTTACCGTAAGCCAATTTTTGTTCCCGAAAGTAAGCGCTTAAATGTCCTGTTACGCGAGTTTAAAGCCAGTCGAAACCACCTCGCGCTTGTCGTAGATGAGTACGCCGAGTTGGCGGGGTTGGTGACTATTGAAGATGTACTAGAACAGATTGTGGGTAATATCGAAGATGAGCACGATGCGGAAGAGCAAGAGAATATTCAAAAGCGTACCGCGCATAGTTATTCCATGCAGGCATTTACGCCGATAGAAGAGTTTAATGCCTTTTTTAACGTGAATCTTGAAGTCGATAACAGTGAGACAATGGGCGGATTTTTAGCCTCTAAGTTTGGACACGTTCCGCAATTGGAGGAGAGTTTAGAGCTTGATGGCTTCTCTTTTAAAGTGCTCAAGGGCAACGAACGACGTGCAGAACTTTTTGAAGTCAAAGTGCTTGATGAGGCGATCAAGACTCAGTTTGATTGTGCTACTGAAGAGCGTAAAGTGGCAAGTTAGAAAAATCTTCCCCCCCTCTTCTTAGAACTTGCTTAGGATAGCGATTTGAAAATAACCGCACGTTTGTTTTTAACCCTTTTTGTTCCGCATAAAGTCCATTTTATTGCGTTACTTTTCGGGGCCTTAGGGGTGTTTTCGTTCGCCCCATTTCACTTTTCGCCAGTGATTTTAATTTCAATGACGGGGTTATTCTTCTTATGGTTTAATGCCGCAACACGCTTTGAGGGGGTTAAGCTGGGTCTCTGGTTTGGCTTTGGCTTCTTTGGTCTTGGCGTGAGTTGGTTGTTTTCAAGTATTTACATCTATTCAAACGTGCTACTTCCTGTTGCGATTGTCTTAACCTTTCTCTTTATTTTTTTCTTGTCACTCTTTATTGCTTTAAGTGGTTGGATTGTTCAATACTTTAAACAAAAAAAACGTCCTGGTTTTACCTTGGTGTTACTGTTTCCCGCGGTATGGATAGCGAGTGAACTGTTACGCGCCTCTATTTTTGGCGGCTATCCGTTCTTACTGTTAGGCAATACCCATATCGACACTTGGCTTGCAGGGTACGCCCCTGTTTTGGGTGTATGGGGCGTGAGTTGGGCAATTGCCATAACCGCTGGGATTTTGTTGTGGCTCTACCTGTCACGCGCTTGGGTTGTGGGCAGTATTTCATTGAGTTTACTGTGGGCAGTGGGTGGCATGTTGCAAGATGTTCAGTGGGTAGAACCAGTGGATGCGTCGGTCGAAATTGCCTTATTACAAGGTAATATCCCGCAAGAAGAGAAGTGGGTGCAGTCGATGTTTTTGCCCACCTTAAAAGCCTACGTGTCGATGACCAAACAGCACCTCGATGCCGATGTCATTGTTTGGCCAGAAACGGCTATTCCTGCTTATTATGATGTGGTTGAAAAGGGTGCGTTAAGCTCTTTTATTAAAGATATTCAGTTATTGGATATAGATGTACTGGTCGGTGCGATTGCGGGCGACCCCGCTTCAGATAACTACTACAACGCACTCATTAATCTTAATCGTCCTGAAGAGCGTTACTATAAGCATCATCTGGTTCCTTTCAGTGAGTTTTTCCCTTTCCATGATGTGTTTGATTATCTAAGTTCACTGTTTGACATCCCCTTTGCAACCTTTACCCATGGCGATAAGAATCAATCGCCCCTCATGCTTGGTGGGCAGCACGTTGGGTTGAGTATCTGTTATGAGATGGCATTTGGCAACGAGCTTGCCACGCAACTGCCCGAGGCAAACTATTTGATTACCGTGAGTAACGATGCATGGTTCGCCCATACCTTTGAGCCTGCACAACAAATGCAAGAAGTGCAAATGCGTGCACTCGAGTTAGGGCGAGAAATTGCCCGTAGTACCAATACAGGATTTACCGCAATTGTTGATATTAAAGGTCAGATTAAACAACAGATTCCACCGTATGAGCGAGGCGTGTTAAGAGGAGAGGTACAACCTTATGAAGGGCTTACTTTCTATGCTGAGTGGGGGAAAATGCCCGTGCTATTTATCCTGTTCTCTTTCTTTGCTTTTTTATTTGCGAAACAGTATTTTCTGACCGGGCGCTTTAACAGAAACACTCAGGTTAAAAAATAAGGCATCTTTTTACAATGCCTTATTTTGTGCTCGTTTAGCGAGCCGAATTGATTTTAACTGTATTCGGGTACTATTTTGGATGCTCAAACATAGGGTGATTATCATCCATCGCTGCGGCGAGTCTCAATCTTAATACCGTAATTTCAGTGGGGTCTGCGAGAGAGAGTGCTTTGTCGATTAGGATTTTTTCGAGCAATGGAAGATCCATGGTAATAAACTCTTCAACCCCTTGTTCGACTTCGCTTAGATATTCGGCGACTTGCATCATATCGGCGTGTAAGTCCTCTTGAACTTGCTCAAACTCTTTGGCGGTTAGTTCAGCAAGGTCGTGATCCGTTTGTTCCGCCTTTTCAACGGCTTTTCCTAAAAGTTGCCACGTTTTTTGTTCGGCTTGAATGGCGGTCTCTTTGGCGTGTTCCAGTAAGCTACGGTACGCTTTTAACATTTTATTGTCACTCATGGTACTTCTCCTGCTCTTTTTTGTATGTCGCCTCTAAAACTCTCTATAATATTGAACTTATTGATTTATTAACCAACAATCCCAAGCCCTATTTTATGGCGCTTAATTTCGGAAAGTAGAAAAAAACATGTTAGAAGTTCAGTATAACCCTCAGCAGATTGAAAGTGAAATTCAAAAATATTGGGACGACAATGAAACCTTTGTTGTTCAAGAAGATGACAGCAAAGAGAAGTACTATTGTTTGTCGATGTTTCCGTACCCAAGCGGTAAGTTGCATATGGGGCATGTGCGTAACTACACCATTGGCGATGTAGTGTCGCGTTATCAGCGAATGCAGGGAAAAAATGTGCTGCAACCGATGGGCTGGGATGCGTTTGGTTTGCCTGCGGAAAATGCGGCGATGGCGAATCAGGTCGCCCCTGCAAAATGGACCTATGAAAATATTGATTACATGCGTAAGCAGTTAAAGGCACTGGGTTTGGGTTATGACTGGACGCGAGAAGTGGCGACCTGTCACCCAGAGTATTATCGTTGGGAGCAGTGGTTGTTTACCAAGTTAATGGAGAAAGGCTTAGTTTACCGTAAGCTGTCGGTGGTGAATTGGGATCCCGTTGATATGACGGTACTGGCGAATGAGCAGGTCATTGATGGTAAAGGTTGGCGTTCGGGTGCGCCCGTTGAGCGTAAAGAGATTGCACAGTGGTTTTTACGCATTACCGATTATGCCGAAGAGTTATTGGAAGGATTAGATAAGCTGGATGGTTGGCCTGAGCAGGTAAAAACCATGCAGAAAAACTGGATTGGGAAGTCGACAGGATTGCAAATATCCTTTCCCATTGAAGGCGCAGACGAAACATTAGATGTGTACACCACCCGTCCAGATACCTTAATGGGCGTGACTTATGTGGCGGTCGCGGCGGATCACCCGTTATCGGTGCAAGCGGCGGTAAACAATGAGCCGTTAGCGCAATTTATTGAAGAATGTTCCCACGTCTCCACGGCCGAAGCGGACATGGAAACTATGCCAAAGAAAGGCGTGGATACGGGGGTACGAGTGACGCATCCTATTACGGGAGAGGTCGTTCCTGTTTGGGCAGCAAACTTTGTGTTAATGAATTATGGTACGGGTGCGGTGATGTCGGTGCCTGCGCACGATCAACGCGATTATGAATTTGCCAAAGCGTATGGTTTGGAAATGAAAGCCGTGATTGCCCCGAGTGCGTCTGAAATGGCGGATGTCTCGGAGTGTGCGTTTACGGAAAAAGGCATTTTAGTTAACTCAGGACCGTTTGACGGTTTAAAGTCAAAGCAAGCGTTACACGCCATGGCAACGGTATTGTCGGCGAAAAACTTGGGGGAGAAGCAGACCAACTACCGTTTGCGTGATTGGGGCATCTCTCGCCAACGGTATTGGGGTTGTCCAATTCCGGTGATCTATTGCCCAGAGTGCGGGCCGGTTGCCGTGCCTGAAAAAGATCTGCCGGTGCGTTTGCCTGAAGATGTGGTGCCAGATGGTTCAGGCTCGCCCTTGGCGAAGTTGGACAGCTTTAAAAACTGCACTTGCCCAACCTGTGGAGGCGATGCCACGCGTGAAACCGATACCTTTGATACTTTCTTTGAGTCCTCTTGGTATCACGCCCGTTACACCTCTAAAGACAATTCAGAAGCGATGTTGGATGAACGCGCCGACTATTGGGCGCCTGTCGATCAGTATATCGGCGGCATTGAACACGCTATTTTGCACCTGCTGTATGCCCGATTCTTTCATAAGTTGATGCGCGATCAAGGGCTGGTCTCTTCGGATGAGCCGTTTAAAAAATTGCTGACTCAAGGTATGGTGCTGCTAGACGGCACAAAAATGTCCAAATCGAAAGGCAATACGGTTGATCCACAAGGGTTGATTGAGAAGTTTGGTGCCGATACGGTGCGTCTGTTTATTATGTTTGCCGCACCGCCTGAGCAGAGTTTGGAGTGGTCGGATAAAGGCGTGGAAGGGAGCTTCCGCTTTTTGAACCGTGTTTGGCGCCAGGTGCAAAGCCATGTGGAAGCGGGCATTGTTGCGCCTGCGACTTCTTCGGATGATTTAGAGAAACCTGCTAAAGCATTACGCTTAAAGTTGCATGAAACGTTGCAAAAAGTGACCGACGATATTGGTCGCCGTCAGCACTTTAATACCGCCATTGCGGCCTGTATGGAGTTAATGAATGAGCTGAATAAATTTGAAGCCCATTCCGACTGTGATCGTGCCGTGATGCAAGAGGCGTTAGAAATTCTGGTGTTAATGCTCTCTCCGATGACGCCACATCTGTCACAAAATTTATGGCAGGCCTTGGGCAGAGACGGTTTGGTGGTGGACGCTACTTGGCCAGAAGTTGATGAATCGGCACTGGTGAAATCGGAAATTGAGTTGATGGTTCAGGTCAACGGCAAGTTGCGCGGAAAAATTGAGGTGGCCGTGGACGCAGACAAAGCGACCATTTTAACGCTCGCAAAAAACGAGGAATCAGTCTTGAAGTTTATTGAAGGCAAAGCGTTGGTGAAAGAGATTGTCGTGCCAGGCCGTTTGGTCAACTTAGTGGTAAAAGGGTAACGTTGATGCGTCGTTTTTATGCGGCTTATTTGAAAGGTTTTCTCTCCCTGCTGGTCGCAGGGGTTTTGCTCAGTAGCGTCAGTGGCTGTGGCTTTCATTTAAGAGGCATGGGCTCGTTGGGGCCGTTGCAATTTAAAACCGTTTTGATTGAAAATGAGTCGCAAGCACGAATAGAAATTCAACAAGCCCTGCGCAGACAGTTAGCGCT
>JALSJT010000065.1 GCA_026989175.1 Thiomicrorhabdus sp.
GCGCCTTGTTCATCGTAACGCTTGGCAACTTCAACTGGGTTGCCAGCGTCTCGAATATTTACAAATTGTACGCCTTTGACGACACGCCCGTTATCGACGTCTAAGCAAGGGATAATACGTTTGGCTAAGCTCATGGTGTGTTCCTAGCGTTTAAAAGGGGAAAGTGAATCGGAAAGTGCCTGCCCTTCTTTGAAGTTTAAGGTACCTTCGTAGATCGCACGCCCTGTAATCGCTCCCGTTACGCCATCGGCTTCAATCTTAGACAGCGCGGTAATGTCGTCTAGATTGGTGATGCCACCTGAGGCAATAATCGGGATGGAGAGTGCTTTTGCAAGCGCTTGTGTTGCTTCAATATTTACCCCTTTCATCATGCCATCTCGACCAATGTCGGTATAAATAATCGCTTCAACACCGTCGTTTTCAAACTGTTTTCCAAGCTCGGTGACTTCATGATTGGTAACATCCGCCCAGCCGTTAATGGCAACCATTCCCTCTTTGGCATCAAGGCCGACCATAATATGACCCGGAAAAGCTTTGCAGGCTTCGGCCACAAACTCGGGAGTGTGCACCGCTTGCGTACCGATAATACAGTAGCTAACGCCAGCATTAAGGTAGGCTTCAATGGTGGCTAAATCTCGAATGCCACCACCGATTTGAATTGGTAAGTCTGGATACGCTTCTCGTACTTGGTAAACCGCTTTGCTGTTGACGGGCTTGCCTTCAAAGGCGCCGTTTAAATCGACCATGTGTAAGCGGCGTGCGCCTTGAGTGACCCATTTTTCAGCCATTGCAACAATGTCACCTGAAAAGACGGTTGCGCCTTCCATAATGCCTTGTCGTAAGCGAACGCATTCACCGTCTTTTAAATCAATTGCAGGGATTAGAAGCATGTTAAATTTGCCTTTATTAACTTATTAAATGTTGTTTTGTGCTGTTTACTGGCCGTTCCACTGTAAAAAATTTTGGAACAGTTGTAGGCCATGATCTGCGCTTTTTTCAGGGTGTGCTTGAATGGCAAACAGGTTGTTCTGGCTTAATGCCGAAGGAAAAGGGGTGCCATGCGTGGTAGTGCCAGCAATCATGCTCGAATCGCTTGGTTGGACATAATAACTGTGCACAAAATAGAAGCGGCTGTCCTGCGGAATGTTATGCCATAGAGGGTGTTCTTGGGTTTGTCGGATTTGGTTCCATCCCATATGCGGCACTTTTAGCTCTGAGTTTTTTTCAAAATCGAAGTGTTGTACATCCCCTGAAAGAATGTCTAGACATGAAATACCATCGTTTTCACGGCTGTGAGACATCAGTACTTGGAGCCCCATGCAGATCCCTAAAAAAGGTTTTTGCTGTGTGGCATCTTGGATGGCATGAATCATTCCTGTTTCAGAAAGAGCGTTCATGCAGGCTTTTGCGGCGCCTTGTCCCGGAAAAATAATCGCATCCGCAGATTCAATCTCTTTTGGATCGTTGGTGACAATAATACGGGTATTGCTGGGGGCAACATGCTCGGCCGCTTTGGCAACCGAGCGTAAATTGCCCATGCCGTAATCCACAACGGCAACAAGTTTTTGATTCATTTATAAGCACCCTTTGGTGGAGGGCATTTTACCGCTCATGCGCTCATCTTCGGTCAGTGCCATACGCAGTGCACGCCCAAAGGCTTTAAAGATGGTTTCGGCTTGATGGTGTGAGTTATGGCCTCTTAAGCAGTCAATGTGTACTGTGGCATTGGCATGATTGACAAACCCTTGAAAAAACTCAAACACGAGTTCGGTTTCGAAATTACCAATTTTTTCTCGGGTAAAATCGGCGTTAAAAACGAGTCCGGGGCGCCCAGAAAGGTCAATAACGACACGAGACAGCGCTTCATCAAGTGGAACATAGGCATGGCCGTAGCGGGTAATGCCTTTTTTATCGCCAACCGCTTTTGAGATGGCTTGTCCGAATGTAATGCCGACATCTTCTACCGTGTGGTGATCATCAATGTGGGTATCGCCATCGGCATTAATCGTTAGGTCAATCATGCCATGCCGTGCAATTTGATCGAGCATGTGCTCAAAAAAAGGAACACCGGTATTAAGTGTGGCACTGCCGTCGCCATCAAGATTGACGGTGACGTTAATTTTGGTTTCAAGCGTGTTTCGCTCAACAGTTGCTGTTCGCATGCGGTGTTTCCTGTGTTAAATCGTGCCGATATGATAACTGAAAAGTTTTTTTTTTAATAGCAGTTAAGGGGGCTTTGCTTATGATGATCTCTGAGGGGGGTATCATCTAAGTGATTAATCTATAAAGTATTAAGTTCTCAATGGTTGAGTCATGTTAAGGGTGAAAAAAGTTGCCATAAGTAAGTCTTAAAAAGATCATAAGTTTTTTTTGGTGGGCAAAAGCCACGGTTATCTGGGATAATCCACGAGATTATTTTATAGGAGTCTTTATTTTATTGGTCTTAAAGAGAGCGTTAAGGAAGTTTCAATACTTGGTGTCTGTTCTTGACGTCGATTAAGTTTCCTTAGGGTTGTCGCTAGAAAAACGTAGAGTTCACAATGTATAATTCTGCATTAAGGAGTCTTCGTCTGGTTAGATTAAGATATGGATAAAGACAAAATGTTAAGACTAAAAGGGGAATCCAACTGATGGATACTACAGCAAAGCCACAATATGATGATGGCGTAGTTAAGTATTTAACAGTGGGTGCGGTAGTTTTTTTGGTGCTAGGTACATTTTTTGGTACTTTTGCAGCATCTCAGCTAGCATGGCCTGCGTTAAATTTTGATATTGCGGAAATTACTTTTGCTCGATTACGTGTTATTCATACGAATACCGTTATTTTTGCATTTGGTGGTATGACGCTAATGGCAACAGCTTTTTATACGGTACAACGTACAAATGGCGTAAGGTTGTGGAGTAATGGTTTAGCTTGGTGGACAGCAATTTTGTTCACGATTGGGTTATTGGCAACGGTAACAACCATTGGGTTAGGAATGACAACAGGTAAAGAGTACCATGAACAGGAGTGGCCCATTGCCATTGCTATTGCACTCGTTTGGACTATGTATACCTTTAACTTTATCCTAACCATTGCCTCTCGTAATAAAGAAACACATTCGCATGTTTATGTGTCGAACTGGTTCTTTTTAGGAATGATGATTGCAATCACTTATTTATATGTGATTAATGGACTTGCGATTCCTGTTTCACTGTTCCAGTCTTACACTATGTTTGGTGGTGTTCAAGGTGCGATGATTCAGTGGTGGTGGGGACATAATGCGGTAGGTTTCTTCCTAACGGCTGGTTTCCTTGCGATTATGTATTACTTTGTACCGAAGCAAGCGCAACGCCCTATTTACTCTTATCGTTTGTCTGTTATCCATTTCTGGGCGTTAATGTTTGGTTATGTTTGGTTAGGGGCGCATCATCTTCAATATACAGCGCTTCCCGATTGGACAGGTTCGCTTGGTGCGGTTATCTCTCTTGCAATGATCATTCCTTCTTGGGGTGGAGCCTTAAACGGAATGCTAACGCTTTCGGGTGCTTGGGATCGATTACGTACAGATTATATTTTACGTTTCTTAATTATGTCTTTAGCATTTTACGCAATGTCCACTTTCGAAGGGCCTGTTATGGCAGCGAAAAGTGTTAACGCTCTGTCTCACTATACTGACTGGACGGTTGGTCATGTTCACTCTGGTGCATTAGGTTGGGTTGCCATGGTGTCGATTGGTGCGATTTACCATATGGTGATGAAGCTATGGAAAACAGAGATGTACTCTATGCAGTTGATTAATATTCACTTCTGGTTAGCGACGATTGGTACAGTATTCTATATTGTTGCTATGTGGGTATCTGGAATTATGCAAGGTCTAATGTGGCGTGCTTATGATGAGTATGGAACACTTGCTTATACCTTTGCAGAATCCGTTGCTGCGATGCATCCTTATTATGTGATGCGTGCTTTTGGTGGATTTATCT
>JALSJT010000066.1 GCA_026989175.1 Thiomicrorhabdus sp.
AGACGGTTGATTTTGAGGGGCGGATGCTTGCCCCTCAGGTGAATGGCGAGGTGGTGAGTTGGGATTCGGCACTGACAACCGTTGCTGATTCGTTTAAGCGCATAATTAAAGAGCATGGCTCGAATTCGGTGGCTTTTTATGTTTCGGGTCAACTGCTGACTGAAGACTATTACATCGCCAATAAACTGGTGAAAGGGTTTTTAGGCACGGCTAATATTGATACCAACTCTCGCTTGTGTATGGCCTCTGCCGTGGTGGGCTATAAACGTGCGTTTGGTTCGGATACCGTTCCTTGCTCTTATGAAGATTTAGAGTTGGCGGATTTAATGATTATCGTTGGTTCCAATACCGCATGGGCGCACCCGATTGTCTATCAGCGTATTGCGGCTGAGAAAAAGCGTCGTCCTGATTTAAAAGTCGTGGTGGTCGATCCTCGTAAAACCGCGACGTGTGATTTAGCGGATCTGCACTTGGCGTTAAAACCGGGAACGGATGCAGTTCTGTTTAATGGCTTGCTGGCACAGTTGGCACAATCTGATGCGTTGAATAAAGATTTTCTTGAGCAATATACCGAAGGATTTGATGCGGCGTTAGCCAAAGCGCAAACGGAACAAGCCACGATTCAACAGGTGGCAGCACAGTGTGAGCTGGCAGAATCCGATCTACAGCAGTTGGTGGATTGGATGATTGCCCGTGACAAAATGGTGACGCTGTACTCTCAAGGGGTGAATCAATCCAGCTCTGGGGTAGATAAATCGAATGCCATTATTAACTGTCACCTTGCCACAGGGCGCGTGGGCAAACCCGGTACAGGCGCGTTCTCTATTACGGGGCAACCCAATGCCATGGGTGGACGAGAAGTGGGCGGTTTGGCGAATCAACTTGCCGCACACATGGACTTTAACAAACCTGAAAACATCGACCGTGTGGCGCGTTTTTGGCAAGCCGAAAATATGGCGACTGAAAATGGCTTAAAAGCGATTGAGATGTTTCAAGCGGTTGGGTCGGGCGATATTAAAGCGATTTGGATTATTAACACCAATCCTGTGGTGTCTATGCCCGATGCCGATGCGGTGAAAAAAGCACTGAAAAATTGTGAAATGGTGGTGGTTTCAGACTGTATGCAAAACACTGATACCACAGAGGTGGCGAATGTATTGTTGCCCGCATTAACATGGGGTGAGACAGGCGGAACCGTGACCAACTCTGATCGTACCATCTCGCGCCAACGTAAATTTATGCAAGGCCCAGAAAACGCGCGTGCCGATTGGTGGATGATTGCACAAGTCGCCCAAAAAATGGGCTTTACTGAAGCGTTTAATTACCGAAGTGAAGCGGATATTTTTAGAGAACACGCGGCACTGTCTGGGTTTGAAAATGAAGGTAAACGTGATTTTGATATCTCTTTATTGGCGGACATTACCGAGCAAGGGTATGACGCATTAGAACCGTTTCAATGGCCACTAAATGCACAAAACCCACAGGGTACAAAACGTATGTTTAGCGATAACCGTTTTTTTACCCCCAGTGGTAAAGCACAATTTATTGCGATTACCCCGCGTGCGCCTGAGAATCCAACGACCGAAGAATTTCCCTTTATCTTAAACACAGGGCGGGTGCGTGACCAGTGGCACACCATGACCCGTACTGCTAAAACCCCAAAACTGATGGCGCATACCGATGAACCCTATGTGGCAATTCACCCAAAAGATGCAGAGAAAAAAGGGGTAAAGGCAGGGGAGCTGGCAAAGGTTGAAAATGCATTAGGAACGGTGATTGCCCGCGTGGTGTTAGACGAAGGTCAACGCCAAGGCAGTCTGTTTGTACCGATGCACTGGACAGCACAATACGCCAGTCACGGACGAGTGGATGTTTTAGTCGCCGCCGTTGCCGATCCACTATCTGGACAACCCGAATCCAAGCATTGTCCCGTTAACATCACCCCCTATAGCGCACAATGGCATGGCTTTATTTTAAGCCGTCAACCCATTGAAACGGATGGACTTGAGTATTGGGTCAAAATCAAAGGCAAACAGTTTTATCGTTATGAAATTGCGGGAGAACAACCAATTGCAGATTATGAGTCGTGGTCAACGGAAATTTTAGGTCAAGAAGGCGAAGTTCTAGAATACCAAGATTTAGCTGGAAAAAGGTACCGTAAGGCACTGATTAAAAATGGAAAGTTACAATCTGTTTTATTTGTTGCGCCCAGCACTGAACTGTCGCCTAGAAGTTGGTTAGGTTCCGTTTTTTCTAAATCCGACATTGATGCGAAAACACGATTGAATCTTTTGGCTGGTCAGCTATCCGGCGCAAAAGACGAAGGAAAAATGATCTGCTCCTGCTTTGGTATTGGAATCAACACCATTATCGAAGCCATTCAAAAAGACAAACTCACCAGTGTCGAAGCGATTGGCCAAGCACTCAAAGCGGGCACCAATTGCGGCTCTTGTATTCCAGAGTTGACTGATATTTTGGCGAAAGAGTTGAAGTAGCAGATTTTATTGAGCGCTTTGTTCGATAGGGGGGGGGGAGAAAAAATTGATTTTAGATTTTTTCTCCCCCCTCTTTTTTTATCTCTTTAAGTGATGTTGTTACGTTGAATTATTAATTTTCAATAAATACCTCTTGCCCTAAATTGCGCGATTTTACTATGCTAGAATGGATTTCTTGATATGATAGATTTAAAAGGAAACTCATGTTTGAAAGTGCGTTTATTGAGTTAAGTGTATTGCTCGCCATTTCTGCTTTTGCGGGTGGTATTGCGATGTTTTTGCGCCAACCTTTAATCGTGGCTTTTATTGCCGTGGGTATGTTAGTGGGACCCGCAGGTTTTGGCATGGTAACGCTTAATGAACAGATTGAGTTGTTGGCACACATAGGCATTGCTATTTTACTGTTTGTGGTAGGTTTAAAGCTGGATCTCCACATCATTAAAACCATGGGGGTTGTCGCCCTGTTTACCGGGTTAGGGCAGGTTATTTTTACCTCAGTCTTTGGTTTTCTAATCGCCATATCATTGGGATTGCCACCCATTCCCGCACTGTATGTGGCCGTCGCATTAACGTTTTCCAGTACTATAATCATTGTAAAACTGCTTTCCGATAAAGGGGAGTTGGACGCCTTGCATGGTCGTATTGCGATTGGCTTTCTAATTGTGCAAGACATTGTGGTCGTGTTGGCGATGATTGGTTTAACCGCCACAGGTCAAGCGCAAGAGAATAGCAGTATTGGCTTTGAATTCTTTATGGTTTTGGTGAAAGGCGTGTTAATGCTGCTGGTGGTCGCATTGTTGATGCGCTATGTGATTCCAAAGCTATTAAACCGATTAGCGCATTCACCTGAACTGTTGATTTTATTTGCCATCTCATGGGCGATGATGGGGGCAACCGTTGGCTATTTATTAGGCTTTAGCCAAGAAGTAGGGGCCTTTTTAGCAGGCATCTCTTTGGCATCTACCCATTATCGTGAGCTAATTGGTGCGCGCTTGGTGAGTTTGCGAGACTTTTTACTGCTGTTTTTCTTTATCAGCTTGGGTGCAAGCTTAGAGATGGAAACCTTAGACGCTCAAGTCGGGAATGCGCTCTTACTCTCTGCATTTGTTTTAATTGGAAACCCACTGATTGTTATGGCGATTATGGGCTACATGGGGTATCGGAAACGCACAGGATTTTTAGCGGGGTTAACCGTAGCGCAAATTTCAGAGTTCTCTTTGATTTTAGCCGCGCTCGGTTTCTCGTTAGGGCATATTGATCAAGAAACCGTAGGCTTAATTACACTGGTGGGCTTAATTACCATTTCAGCTTCCACCTATATGATTTTGTATTCACATAACCTTTATACTTGGTTGTCACCCTATATGGGCATCTTTGAAAGAGAGGTGGCGTTTCGGGAGGTGGCACTGGATCAGCAGGAACAAGCGCGCCCCACAGAAGTGATTGTCTTTGGGTTAGGGCGTTTTGGGATGGTGATTGCACAAACCTTGCAGAAAAAAGGGGTTCAGGTCTTAGCCGTGGATTTTGATCCGTTATTAATTCAAGAAACAGCCGAGCATGGTGTACCTACCCGTTATGGCGATGCGGAAGATCCAGAGTTTATTCGTAGCTTGCCATTAACCGAGGCAAAATGGGTGGTGAGTACATTACGAGATCGCCATGTTAATATGGCATTGTACCAATCGCTACAGTCCGTTGGTTTTGATGGAAAAGTTGCGTTAGCCGTTAATAAGCAGTCTGAAATAGCGGCATTTAAAAACTTAGGCGTAGAGAGCGTACTGCTCCCTTATTATGATGCCGCCATACAAACGGTAGAACGCCTTATTTCAGATTCGAAAGCAACCAAACAGGAGTCAGCATGACCGTGTTAAATCATCTATTATTGCTATCACAATCGGTAAAAAATGAACAAGAACTGTTTAAATGGACGTTGAAGTTTGCAAAGCAGAACAACGCAAAGATAACGGTATTACGCGCGTTGCCCGAAATAGATCACGGCTTGTTTCACTGGCTTACCGAAGTGGTTGCGGACGTTTCATCGGATACGACCCCTGAAGCGTTGATGACAAAACAGCGTCAAGCCACACTGTCTGAATTTACCACATGGCAAGATCAGGCCAAAGCGGTCGATGTGGCGCTGGCGGTTCAGATTGAGTTTGGTAAGCCATTTTACCGTGCCATTCAATATGTTTTGAATCACTCGGTTGATTGGTTGATTAAACAGACTGATGAAGCGACGCATACCTTAACAAAACATATTTTTGATAGCCAAGATTTACACTTACTGCGAAAATGCCCATGCCCTGTGTTACTGCATAAACATGGCACCAATTTACCCTTTCAAAAAGTGATGGCGTGTTTGGACGTTAATTTAGATGATGGGTTTGGTGACGATAATATAAGGGAGCCTGATGAATTAAATCAGCGTATTTTAGCCGAGGCAACCAATGTGCTGGACAGTGAAGAACCCTATTTAGAAGTGCTTCATGCTTGGCAAGCGGAGGCTGAAAACTTAGTCCGTCACTGGAACACCGACTTTTCAGAAGAGGATATGTTTCAATTTACCGAAACCATTCGTCATCAACACCTAAAAGCCATTGAGCTGGAAATTGAGGCATTGAACGCCCCAAAGATCAAATTCGAACCCGTACTGCCCAAAGGCAAGCCCGAAGAGGTGATTCCACATATTGTTGAATTGCACAAAGTCGATTTACTGGTGATGGGAACATTAGGGCGTCATGGTCTGCCAGGGATTATTATTGGCAACACGTCGGAGTCTATTCTGGAGCAAGTTAACTGTTCGGTGCTGGCGTTAAAACCGAGCTCTTTTGTGTCGCCTGTAAAAGCTTAATCTAAATGTTGTTTGGCAATCTCACGCAACTTAGGCACGCTTAAGTTTGCTTGATCAGCAAAGTCGATCGCTCTTGCAAGTCGTGCAGGGGCAGAGCGTCCCATACAGCCGTGTTGTGGATCACCGTTAAATGCTTCGAGTAGTCCCTCCATTAAACGGGATCGATCGTTGATTTGACCGGTTAACCAGTCTTGAATGTCTAGCACATCATTGGCAACGGCTTGCATCACTTCGGGGTGTAATTTTTCCAGTTGTTCGACATTGCCGCCAACCTCTAAGCCTGCAATGTTGGTAGTTAAGATATAGAGGTTTTTGCGGACGAGTTCGTAATTAAGTGCTTCGGGTGAATCAAGAATAAAGCTGGGTAGGTCTAGTGTGGCTAAGGCGTTGAATACTAGCTTTGCATGTTTGCCATAAATAGGTGAGGGGATCACCACTTTACTGTCCATGCCTTTTTTCTTCTCAAACCAGACCGAAATTACCGTTGGATCGTTAATATTGGTGGCCTGCCAGTCACGGGGAAGCAGTTCATTTTGCAATAAAATAACGTTGTCTTTCCACTCACTCGGTAGGTTGGTTAATACCTTACTAAGGTCAGCTTCTCCCACGGAGACTAAGACAGCGGTGGGGTTTGGTATCTCTTGTGCAACGGTTTGCATTGACATGGTGCGATTGATGCCTTGAACTGGGTAGCCAAGCTTTAAAAAACCTCGGGCAAATACACTGCCGAGTTCACCAAGTCCAATCACAATAATAGGGTCTTTCATCTCTTTTCCTTTTTGGATTATTAGGTTCTGCTACGCACCAAAATAGCCCATTCATAAGCGGGGTTTTCGAGTAAAATACGTAATTACATTATATTTGAGTGGGAATCTTAGCAATGAATGAACAAAAAGCAAAGTTTACTTGGCACTATTATATCATGGCCTCCGGCGCACTCTTGGCGATGTTGGCGGGTACGCTGGGCTCGGTAAGTGGGGTGATAACGGGGTTATCTTTGTCACTGGTTAGCCTTCCACGCCTGCCGCTTAAAACGTTAACTCGCTTAGGATTTATGGTCGCTTTTGTTGTGCTGTACGTCTTCTCTTTTCCAGATCCAGATGTGGTGCGTGAAAAAATGGCAGGAAAGCATATTCCAATGGATCCTGCCTTGATGGCGCCGAGTCTTAATGCTGAAATGTCTGCACCGAGTGTTGAATCTGAGACAAAAACAGACGTGCCAGCCGTGACGGAACCGGATGTTGATCCAGTACCAATCGCACAATAATCTGGGACGTAGAACCACACTGTTAGGCATAAAATTATGAGTTCTAAAGCGTTAGAAGATTATTTAAAAATTATTTATAAACTGGAAAGTTCATCCCCTTCCGATAAGGGGGTGCAAACCTCGGCGATTGCCGAGCGCTTGGCGATCTCTCAAGCTTCGGTTTCGAATATGCTTAAAAAATTGGCAGAGAAAAGTCTTATTGAATATGCGCCTTATTATGGCGTCAAACTCACGCCATCAGGGCGTAAAGTCGCTTTAACTATGGTTCGTAAGCATCGGATTTTAGAACAGTATTTGGTTGAGCGGCTAGGCTACTCTTGGGATGAGGTGGATGTAGAAGCGGAGGTACTGGAACATGCGATATCTGATAAACTCGCCAATCGCATGTGGGAGGTGTTGGGTAAACCAACGCATGATCCGCACGGCTCTCCTATTCCAAGCGAATCGGGGGAGGTGGCGGCGTGTATTTTGCGTGCATTGTGTGACATTAAAGAGGGGCAGAAAGCGGTGGTTAGACGGATTAAAAACCGCCGCCCTGAAGAGTTACGCTATTTAGCCTCCATTGGGCTGATGACAGGGGTGTCGCTTGAAGTGAAAAACAGTACACCAGCTAATGGCCCTTTTCGGGTATTAATTGACCATCAAATAGAGCAGGTAATTGATTATCAGTTGGCACAGTTTGTTCTGGTGTCGGATGCAAAAAAGTAAAGGGTTGCAAGGGTATGCCGAATCGTAAGAGTGATTTTTGCCAAGAGCTTTTAGAGGGGATGGTAACGGCGATTGTATGGGTTAACCAGCGTGAAGAGATTCAGTTTATGAACAGTGCTGCCGGTGAGTTATTTCAATTAAGTACGAGCCGTTTGATTCAACAAAAATGGACGGTACTGTTTCCAAATTTGGTCGATGACCTGTCTCAAGCGCGAGAAAAAAAGATTACGATTCATGAGTACAGCATTTTAGTGGCGGGTGTTGGAACCGTACGTGTGAGTTGTACCATCTCGCCTTATGAGATACAGGGTGAGTTTGGTTGGTTATTTGAAGTTTATAATACCGAACGTCATCACCGTATTGTAGAAGAGGATGAGCGTTGGCATCAGTATGAAGCGGGCAATTTATTGGTTAAAACCCTCGCACATGAAGTAAAAAATCCACTGGCAGGCATTTTAGGCGCGACTCAGTTATTGCAAAAACGCCATCAACCGGGGGATCGAGACTTGGTGTTTTTAGAGGTGATTTCAAAAGAAGTCTTACGCTTGACCAACTTAGTTGACCGTATGTTGGGGCCTAAAAGTAGCCGAGAAAAAGCGTGGCATAACATTCATGAACTGATTCGTTATGTGTTGCAAGTGATAGGAGGGGAGAAACCGCCGAATATCTTTATTAAACAGGATTACGATCCAAGTATTCCAGAGGTACGGATTGATTTTGAAGCGATGGTTCAGGCGTTATTAAACCTAGTTAAAAATGCGATTCAAGCTATGGAACGATATGGTGGCTTACTGACCATTAAAACGCGTATAGAGCATAAATTTACCTTGGGAAGCAACACTTACCCTTTGGTCGCGGTGATTAGTATTATCGATGAAGGAGAGGGGATTCCTGAATCGGTCTTTGACTCGATTTTTTATCCCATGGTAAGTAGCAAGCAAGCGGGCACGGGGTTGGGGTTATCGGTTTCTCAAAATATCGTACGGAATCATGATGGATTAATTGTTGCCGAAAGCACGCCAGGCAGTACTGTTTTTCATGTTTACTTGCCATTGAAAAAGGAACCCTAGTATGGGCATAAAACAAGAGATCAATCCCGTTGTTTGGATCGTTGATGACGATGCATCCATTCGCTGGGTATTGGAAACCGCTTTGGAAGATAAACCTTATGTGGTAAAGGTGTTTGAGTCGCCTTTGCACGCATTAAAAGCGCTTGATTCTCAGCCACCAACGGTGGTGGTGAGTGATGTGCGAATGCCCGATATGGATGGTCTAACCTTTATGGAAGCAATTCATGAGAAGGATAAAAAAATCCCCGTTATTATCATGACTGCCCACGCCGATTTAAATACGGCTGTTAAATCGTTTCAGAGTAAAGCATTTGAATACCTACCCAAGCCGTTTGATATTGATGAAGCCATTGGCTTAGTTGATAGAGCCGTAAAACGCCGTCTTTCAGGGGGCGTTTCTCGGGGTAAAAGGTTGCTCAAAGCTGAAAAACAACCGCTTAATATCATTGGTGTTGCACCCGCGATGCAGGAGGTATTTCGTATTTTAGGGCGGGTGGCACAGCTGGATGTAACGGTGTTAATTAATGGTGAAACCGGAACGGGTAAAGAGCTGGTGGCACAAGCCCTGCATGAGTTAAGCCCCAGAGCCGACGCCCCCTTTGTTGCGTTAAACACCGCAGCGATCCCTAGAGATTTACTAGAGTCCGAGCTATTTGGTCACGAGAAAGGATCGTTTACCGGCGCACACTCACAACGTATTGGTCGTTTTGAAGAAGCCAACGGCGGTACGCTATTTTTAGATGAAATTGGTGACATGCCCGTTGATCTGCAAACACGTCTGTTACGTGTGTTAAATGATGGGGTTTTTTACCGTGTAGGGGGGCGAACGCCAGTGACCACCGATGTCCGCATTGTGGCGGCCACCCATCAAAATATGGCACAACTGGTCAGAGATGGAAAGTTTCGAGAAGATTTACTGTACCGTTTAAACATTATCCGCATTAAAGTCCCCGCTTTACGAGAGCGCCAAGAGGATATTCCACTCTTATTACGCTTTTATATGGAAAAAGAGGCGCGCGCATTGGGATTAGAAGAGAAAGCACTCAGCCCAAAAGTAGAGCAATTTCTATCCAGCCTACCATGGCCAGGAAATGTACGCCAGTTAAAAAGTTTATGTACGTGGCTAACTATTATGGCACCCGATAAAACGGTTCAAATGGAAGATCTCCCACTGGAGTTAAAGCACCCAACTGAAACGCAGTCTGTGGACGTAGGATCGGATCAGTGGGAACAGGGGTTGCAACAGTGGTCAGAACAGTTTTTGCAGAGTGGCCGAGAGGGGTTACACACCTGTGCCGAGGCCATGTTTGAAAAAGTATTAATTAATGCCGCACTTAAAGCCAGTCACAACCATCGACAAAAAGCGGCTATTTTATTGGGCTGGGGGCGAAACACCTTAACCCGAAAAATTCAATCGTTAGGGCTGGAAGATTAAAGGGTTATGTTGAATGCTTAAAGAACTTTGGCAGTATGTTTCCAGTACAACCGAAAACCCCGTCGCCAAAAAAATGGGGTTTTTAAGTGAGGCGATTTCGATGGAAGCTCGGGCAAAGCGTTGTAAGCAGAGCTGGGGCGTGCACTATCAGAACTGTCAAAAAGCAATTTTAAGGGCCTCGCAACGTGCCGTTCAAAAACGCACCGTACTGGTATTGGGTGCAGGGTCGTTACACGATATTCCGTTGGGTATTTTATCGGCTCAGTTTGATAAGGTGTTGTTGGTTGATTTAGTTTTTTTAAACTCGGCACGAAGTATTGCGCAACAATTTGATAATGTGGCGCTTATTGAGCACGATATCACCGAATCATTGGAGCGCATTTGCATCGGTTTACCAGTGGTCGATACGCCAATGGCATGGTTAGATGATTCGTCTATTGATTTAGTGGTGTCATTAAATTTAATTACGCAGCTACCTCTGATTCCCGTCCGTTGGTTAATGGAGCATTTTGAGTGCTCTGAGCAAGAGGGCGATATTCTAGGTAAACAGCTCATTTTGGCGCATTTACTCTATTTACAGCTATTTAATGGTGAGGTGTGTTTAATTGCCGATCGTGAAGGAATTGAGTTTGATTCCGACGGAAGTGAAGTCGAGCGCTTTGATCCATGGTGGGATATTGAGTCACCACAAGTGATTGAGTCATGGCAGTGGGAGCTTATGCCACTTGGTGAGCATAGTCGTCATCGCTATCAAATTAACCGCGTGGGGGTCTCTTTTTTGTAAAAAAAAGAGACCCTAAACAAAAACGGCGCAGTTTTTTATAGACTGAGCCGTATCGTTTAAAACATTAATATTTTTTACAGTGCATCTGGCCCTGTCTCTTCAGTACGAATACGAATCGTCTGTTCAATATTGGTAATGAAAATCTTACCGTCACCAATTTTACCGGTTTGTGCGGCATTAATAATGGCTTCAGAGGCGGCATCGACAATTTCACTGGCCACAGCAATCTCGATTTTTAATTTCGGTAAAAAATCAACCACATACTCAGCACCACGGTACATCTCAGTGTGTCCTTTTTGACGGCCATAGCCTTTTACTTCGGTGACGGTCATGCCGTGAATGTTAATTTCATGTAGTGCATCACGAACATCGTCTAGTTTAAAAGGTTTGATAATCGCTGTAATTAATTTCATTTTAACTCCTCGTGCAAAGTATTTTAGTTTCGAACTGTAAATTCAGTTGGTTAACGAATGGGTTTTGTATTGTCATCTTCCATGATTTCATGTGCTATATCAATAGAATCGTCTATTTGATTGGGGTAGCTGGCTAAGTGCTGTCCCATTTTAACAGGGGTTCCAGCGACGATATGACCTAACTCGGGTAGTTGATCTTCTGGCGTTAAGAGTACCACAGTTGACCCCATATTAAATCGGCCTATTTCGTCTGCCTTGTTAAAGGTCAAGTTTGCGCTCGAATAATCCCAGTGTTGTATGGTGGGTTGGTACTCAGGGGTGATTTTTCCTTCCCAAACGGTTTGCATACTGCCGACAAAAATCGCACCGACCATAATTAAACAGAAAGGGCCGCGTTCGTTTTCAAAACGAATCACTAAGCGTTCATTACGAGCAAATAATCCCTCTACATTACGGACGGTTGCGGGGTTTACCGCAAACAGGTCACCGGGAATGTAGGTCATTGAGAGAAGTTTTCCAGCATCGGGAATATGAATTCGATGATAGTCTTTAGGAGAGAGGTAAATCACCGCCGCTTCACCATCTTCAAAGGTTTTGGCATAGCTGATGTCTCCGCCAACCAGTGCCTCAAGCGTGTAGGGGTGGCACTTTGCTTGAATGATTTGATTGCCATTAATGTGAGTTGACTGGCTCACAATACCGTCCACGGGGCTAACCCATGCATTTTCCATGGGGTCAATCGGGCGTGCTTCGGGTTTTAAAGCGCGGGTAAAAAAATCATTGAAATGGCGGTAACTGGTGATGTCTTCATTGACCGCTTCACTAATGTTAATGCCATAGAGTTTGGTGAGCAGTTTAATGGTGTTGTTTTTTATCCATGGCGTTTCCACTTGCATAAACCAGTGCATACCGGAAGAGAGTAGGTGTTTGGGGATGAAATATTGTGGGGTGACTTTAATAAAGTCTGAAAAGCTGATCATTTTTATGAGTTACCGTTGCGCTTGATACGCTATTTATTGATTATAATTGGGTGATTTTAATGTATAATTCGCGCAATTAATAGAATTCTGTAAGGAAAAAATAATGTCCGAAATTAAAAAAGTCGTTCTTGCCTACTCAGGTGGTTTAGATACTTCAATTATTGCCAAGTGGTTACAAGACGAATATCAGTGCGAAGTGGTGACATTTACTGCCGATATTGGTCAAGGTGAAGAAGTAGAGCCTGCACGTAAAAAAGCCGAAGCGATGGGCATTAAAGAAATTTACATTGAAGACTTGCGTGAAGAGTTTGCGCGTGACTTTGTTTTTCCTATGATGCGTGCTAACGCGATTTATGAAGGCGAATACCGTTTAGGGACTTCCATTGCACGCCCATTGATTTCAAAACGCTTGGTCGAAATTGCGCAAGAGACGGGAGCAGATGCGATCTCTCATGGCGCAACAGGCAAAGGCAATGACCAAGTACGTTTTGAGTTAAATGCTTATGCGTTAATGCCAGATGTACATGTGATTGCCCCGTGGCGTGAGTGGGATCTGCTTTCACGTGAAAAATTAATGGCGTATGCCGAAAAGCATGGTATTGAAGTCGAGAAGAAAAAAGGGCAAAAATCCCCTTACTCAATGGACGCGAACTTACTGCATATCTCCTATGAAGGTGGCGTGATTGAAGACCCTGCCAATGAGCCAGAAGAGAATATGTGGTTGTGGAGCGTCTCACCAGAAAATGCACCTGATGAAGCCACCTACATTGATCTCACCTATGAGAAAGGGGATATTGTTGCGATTAATGGTGAAGCGATGTCACCCGCGACGGTAATGGAGTACTTAAATAAAGTGGGCGGCGCTAATGGAATTGGTCGTGATGATATTGTTGAAAACCGTTTTGTCGGTATGAAAGCGCGTGGTTGTTATGAAACCCCTGCGGGAACCATTATGTTAAAAGCGCATCGTGCGATGGAGTCGTTAACCTTAGATCGTAATGCGGCGCATCTTAAAGATGAATTGATGCCAAAATACGCTGAGATGATCTATAACGGGTTCTGGTTTGCACCTGAGCGTGAGATGTTACAGGCTTTAATTGATCACTCTCAAATCTATGTAACGGGCGATGTGCGTCTTAAATTGTATAAAGGTAATGTAATTGTCGTTGGTCGTACCTCGGAGTACAGCTTGTTTGATGAAGCCATTGCAACCTTTGAAGAAGATGGCGGTGCCTATGATCATAAAGATGCTGAAGGGTTTATTAAACTGAATGCACTACGCTTAAAAACTGCGGCTAAAAGGCGTAAGTAAAACAATTGGTTATATTGTTTATTTAAAGTAAAAACAGCGTTGAAATCAACGCTGTTTTTGTTTGTAATACTTGAACTTAAGAGCAATAGGGGGGATTATGAAAGCCGCTAAAAACCCAACATTTTCAGAACTGTTAAAAAGCCCCTTCTTAATGTTAGGCTTCGGATTTGGTTCTGGTTTAGCCAAAAAAGCGCCAGGAACCGCTGGTACCTTATTGGGGCTACTGCTGTTCATCCCCATTCTATTATGGAATGAGTCCATTGCATGGTTGGTCTTATTAGCAGGGACACTATTCGGTAGCCTTATTTGTGGCAAGGCTTCTGAGCAATTGGGAGTGCACGACCATGGCGGTATTGTTTGGGATGAGTTTGTCGGTATTTGGTTAGTGCTACTGTTTCTGCCCGAACAGGGCGTGATCTTTTGGGTATTGGCATTTATTACCTTTCGCCTTTTTGATATCTGGAAACCATGGCCGATTCGTTGGATCGACCAAAAAGTACACGGCGGGTTTGGCATTATGCTAGATGATGTGTTGGCCGCGGTATATGCTATTGGGGTAATTTGGTTGTATTACTTTTTTATGGGCTAAAGTTCTCTTCCCTATTTTTTTATTGAATTTCAAGCAGGAGCTATGAGCCGTATGGGTCGTTTTTTTAAATTTATTGCCGTGATATTTCTCGCCTTACTGGTTTTGGTGTTAGGCGTATTCAAGTTAATCTTTAAACTGTTTAGAGCCGTTATAGATTTAGGGCGTAACGCCTATGGTTCCGTTAAAAATAGCGAAGGCTTTGCCGATGCCTATAAAAACTTTGCCAGCAATGAGTACTCTAAAAGTCGTTTATCGATTCCAGAAGAGGTCATTGCATTAATGGCCAAAGTGGCCAAAAGCGATGGTCAGGTCAGCAAGATTGAAGTGGAGTTTATGAGTGACACCATTAAGTCAATGTTGGCAGGAATGAAGCAAGCCCGTGTGCCGAGCATCTTAATTGAAAAAACCAAGAAAAAACTATTTGCATTAGCGAACAAAGCCAAAGACGATCAGCGTTCCATTCAATATTACTGTCAATCGCTGAGTAAAGCCAATGAGCAAGTCCGTGCCGGCGTATTTTTCCAGCTAATCACCTTTGCTTCGTTAGACGGTCTGTCAGACAATACGCGAGCAGTGATTGTTGAGATTGGTGAAACCTTACGATTTACCGAGGAGCAGACCAAAAACATGATCAGTCAAGTACTGGGTGGCGGGCAAGCCGGCGCGTACCCGATTGATAAAGATCCATACAAAGAGCTGGGTTGTAATGAAGACGATGAGTTTATCGTTATTAAAAAAGCTTACCGTAAATTAGTCAAATTGCATCATCCCGATTATATGCAAGGTCAAGGTATGGATGATGAGGAGATTCAAAAAGGCACCGAAAAAATGCAGGAAATTAATGCCGCTTTTGAAGAGATTAAGCGTAGACGAGATGTTTAGGGTTCTGTATAAAAATGATTAAAAAGAAAAGTGGTCTATTATTGGTTCTGGCTTGGGTCTCAGGTGTCATTGGGCTAATATTAGGGTTGGTGTTTGATCCGTTATGGTTTGCTCGATTTGGCAGTTTAATCGTGCTATTTTCGGTAATGGGTGAGTACAGTTTATTGCATGGTGAGTTACACCGACTATATGATCGCCTAGAGAAGGTCGATGCCGATATGGATATGCCGGATTTAACGCCTTCAAAGTGGCATCTTAAAAAAGTATGGATGTCGCATATTACCTTAGTACTTGGCACCTTGATTTGGGGTTTTGGCGACCTGATTCTTTAAGTTTATCGGCCTCTTTCAGAGTCCCCGAACCGCGCCTGATTGTGTTAGAATACCGCCAAATTAAAAAATAGGAGAATTCTTAGAATGTTAGATGCTTACCGTAGTCATGTTGCAGAACGCTTAGCCGAAGGGCTTCCGCCATTACCTTTAAATGCAGAGCAGACAGGGCAGTTGGTTGATTTGATTAAAAACCCTCCTGCAGGCGAAGAGGACTTTTTGGTTGAGTTATTAACGCACCGTGTACCACCGGGTGTGGATGAAGCATCTTATGTTAAGGCGGCTTTTTTAGCGGATGTGGCAAAAGGAACGGTTGCGTGCCCTTTAATTTCTGAGGTCGAAGCCGTTTTTCTATTAGGAACGATGTTAGGAGGCTACAACGTGCAGCCGCTCATTGAACTCCTTGATAGTTCAAATACCGCCGTTGCAGAAGCGGCCGTTGTGGCACTGTCGAAAACACTCTTGGTTTACGATGCGTATCATGATGTGGTTGAGAGATCAAAAACCAATGATTATGCCATGCAAGTGATGAAATCTTGGGCAGAAGCGGAGTGGTTCACCTCTAAACCTAAGATGCCTGAAGCGATTACGGTAACCGTCTTTAAGGTCGAGGGTGAAACCAATACGGATGATCTATCTCCAGCAACCGCCGCTTGGTCGCGTCCAGACATTCCGTTGCATGCAAAAGAGATGCTGGCAACACGCATTGAAAATGTGGGTGAGGTGATGGAAACTTTGAAAGCCAAAGGTCATCCCGTTGCTTATGTTGGAGATGTGGTTGGGACGGGCTCTTCACGTAAATCGGCGATGAACTCGGTTATGTGGTTCTTTGGTAATGATATTCCTTATGTGCCAAATAAGCGCCAAGGTGGGGTGGTATTAGGGACAAAAATTGCGCCTATTTTCTTTAACACCGCAGAAGATTCGGGTGCATTACCGATTGAATGTGATGTTGAATCCTTGAGTATGGGCGATGTGATTACGATTCATCCATACGCTGGAAAAATCACCAATGAAGCGGGTAAAATAATTTCTACGTTTGAGCTAGCGCCAGATACCATGCCAGATGAAGTGCGTGCAGGTGGGCGAGTTCCACTGATTATTGGTAGAGGATTAACCGATAAGGCGCGAGCAGATTTGGGCTTGCCTCCGTCTGATATTTTTATGCGTCCACAAGATAAAACTGCATCCACACATGGCTATACCTTGGCACAGAAAATCGTCGGTAAGGCGTGTGGTATTGAGGGCGTTCGTCCGGGTATGTATTGTGAGCCGCACATGGCAACGGTGGGTTCTCAAGACACAACAGGTGCAATGACGCGTGATGAGATGAAAGAGTTGGCGTGTTTAGGCTTCTCAGCAGACTTAGTGATGCAATCTTTTTGCCATACCTCTGCGTATCCAAAGCCTGTCGATATTGAACTTCAACACTCACTGCCTGATTTTATGACCAGTCGTGGTGGGGTGGCATTACGCCCAGGTGACGGTGTAATCCACTCTTGGTTAAATCGTCTATTGTTACCCGATACCGTTGGAACGGGTGGTGATTCTCATACGCGTTTTCCAATTGGTATTTCCTTTCCTGCAGGTTCAGGTTTGGTTGCCTTTGGTGCAACGCTTGGTGTGATGCCTTTAAATATGCCAGAATCCGTTTTAGTGCGTTTTAAAGGGGAGATGCAACCGGGGATTACGTTACGTGATTTAGTGAATGCAATCCCTTATAAAGCGATTCAGGACGGTTTGTTAACGGTTGAGAAAAAAGGCAAAAAGAATGTCTTTAATGGTCGAGTACTTGAAATAGAAGGGCTTGAACATCTAAAAGTAGAGCAAGCGTTTGAACTGTCTGATGCGTCTGCCGAGCGTTCAGCCAATGGGTGTGTGGTCAAACTTTCTGAAGCGTCGATTATTGAATATTTAAGATCCAACGTAACACTGATTAATTGGATGGTTGAAAATGGTTATGCCGATGCACGTACTTTACTGCGTCGACGTGATCAAATGTTGGCATGGATTGCAGAGCCTAAATTATTAACCGCCGATTCAGATGCTCAATATGCAGAAGTCATTGAAATTGATCTGAATGAGGTTAAAGAGCCGATTGTCGCTTGTCCGAATGATCCTGATGATGTGAAACTATTGTCAGAGGTTGCGGGAACTCAAATTGATGAAGTCTTTATTGGATCATGTATGACCAATATCGGACACTTCCGCGCAGCAGGTAAAGTGCTTGAAAATATGGGAACGGTTCCAACGCGTCTTTGGATTGCTCCGCCAACCAAGATGGATGAGCGTCAATTGATTGAAGAGGGCTATTACAGTATTTACGGTCGAGTTGGCGCACGTACTGAGATGCCAGGTTGCTCATTATGCATGGGTAACCAAGCACGCGTAGCGGATGAGTCTACCGTGTTTTCAACCTCAACACGAAACTTCCCGAACCGATTAGGAAACGGTGCGAATGTTTATTTAGGTTCGGCTGAATTGGCGGCGGTATGTGCTTCTTTGGGTAAATTACCAAGCAAAGAGGAGTACATGAAACAGGTCGCCATGCTGGATACGATGGCCGATGATGTGTATCGTTATCTCCAGTTTGATGAAATCGCCATGTATGAGGTGGAATCTCCTAAATCACTTTCTGAAATTGGTGTGGCCGTTGGGTAGTTTTTTTGTGATTATAGAAAGATAAATAAAACCGTATATAGCCTTGGGCTGTATACGGTTTTTTTATGTGATTTTATGCGTAATATGGCATAGAATACAGATTGAATTTTATTTTGATAATTTTTTGATAAAGGTTGGTTATGAAGCTTTTTAAATTAACGGTTATTTGTGGATCCGTTCTCTCATTAGCGGGCTGTTTATCGGCACCTACAAATCCAGATACAACGTATAAACCGGCAATGTCTGCGGCGTATGTTGATTTATTGATCGAAAAAGCAAAGGCGGAAGAGCGTGCACGCGTCATGGCTGAGCTTGCTGAACAGAATAAGGACGATAAACGTTTCTCTGAAATTAAAATTAATCAATTAGAAACTAAAATTGAACAGCTAAACCAGACAGATAGCCCCGCACCTAAAGAAGTGGCACCTGTTAAAGTGGTTGAAGTGACACCTGATGTGACGACGCCTGACAATACATCTGGCGACCCTTTACTTGAGCAGTGGAAAAATATTTATGCACAAGAGGAACAAAAGTCGACGGTTGTTGAGTCTAAGCCTGAGCCTGTTAAATCGATCGAAAGCACTCCAGTCACTGAACCAGAGATAAAACCAGTTGAAGTCGTAACACCTGTTAAAGAAAAAGAGGTTGTTTATACGCCTCCTGCTTATGAAAGTACCGTTGTAGAGGCTGCTTCTGAAGCGAATTCTTTTGATACTGTGATTCGTCAATGTGTTGCAGGGCAGACAATTCCTGATCCTTACTTAGGAAGTTTACCGGAGGTTCTGAACTCAAATGCACAACCAGGGGATTCGATTAAACTCCCAACACTCTGCAAATGGAGTCGTAGTCCTGAAATTATTAAGGCGTTACAAGTTGCATTGAGCGAGCGAGGTTTCTTAAAACCAAGCCCTCCGTATGACTTAGAAGTGATTGATGGTATTTGGGGGATTAATACCTTGAACTCTTTGATTAAGTATCAAAAATCAAGAGGGCTTGCTTATGGGCAACTTAGTATTGAGTCTTTGGTTGATTTGGGCGTCATTAAGTATTCAGATATTGTGAACCGTAGAGGTTCTAAAAAAATGTTAAAGTCTGAAGTGCCACCTGATATTGGTCGAGTTGAAAAGGCAAAACCTAGTGTTGCCCCCGCACCTGTAGTAAAGCCGAAACCAGTGGTAAAGTCAGTACCTCAGGTAACTCCTGAAGCTAATATTATGCCTGAACCTAAAGTTGTTCCTGTTCCAGAACCGAAAGTGGCTCCTGAGCCAGTGAAGGCTGAAGTGGTCGCCCCTAAGCCAGAAGTGAAAGCGGAGCCAGCTCCGTCTTCTATGGCGCCTAAATCGGTTAAGTTTGAGAAAGCAGCAACAAAGCATTGTTATGTAAATCAAGTGATTCCGGGAGACTATCGCGGAAAAATTGCAGAACTGGTTCAAAACAGTAAAGAGAGCAAAGTGGGCTATGTGCAAGAGTTGCCGACACTGTGTAAAAAAGATCGTTCTACGGAAATTATTACCAAATTACAACGTGCTTTATACGGCTTAGGGTATTTGAAAGGTGGCGTGTCCTCTATTAATGGTATTTGGAATAAAAATACATTAAATGCGGTACGTGCTTATCAGAAAGATAAAGGCTTAGCCTATGGTCAATTAAGCATTGAAGTGTTGGAAACATTAGGTGTGTTATAACAATATCTTGATGTAGCCTGTCTAAAAAAATCCCGTTTTATACGGGATTTTTTTTGGAGCAAAGTTAGCAACGATTGATTGATCGTTAGTGTTGATGCCCACCTGCGCCGTGTGCATGACCGTGTTCAATTTCTTCTTCGGTTGCATCACGAACGTCTTTAACCTCGACATCAAACGTAAGTTCTAACCCTGCCATAGGGTGGTTGCCATCCACGGTTACTTGATCGTCTTCGATTGCGGTAATTTCAACGGAGTGCATTCCTTGCTCTGACTGAGCTTCAAAACGCATCCCAACTTCTAAATTGTCGACGCCTTGAAACATATTGCTTGGAACGGTTTGAATTAAGGCATCAACACGCTCACCATAGGCTTCATTTGCAGGTACGGTGATCTTAAATTTATCCCCAGTTGTTTTGCCTTCAAGCTCTTTTTCAAGTCCAGGAATCAGGTTACTGTGTCCGTGTAGGTAAGCCAAAGGGTTACCACTCGAAGCATCCATGACTTCGCCTTTAGCATCGGTTAGGGTGTACTCAATTTGTGCGACTTTATTTTTTTCGATGTTCATACTAAATTCCTTGTTAAAAATGAGGATGAATTACGCTTAATTTGATTGCGATTAGGAGTATGATACAGGCAAATTATTTTTTACAATTACTTTTTTAAGAGGAATGCGCTATGTTATGGCTTAAAACCTTTCATATTTTGTTTATGATGTCTTGGATGGCGGGTATTTTTTATCTGCCTCGAATTTTTGTTCACTTTGTGGAAGGCAAAGAGGCTGGACAGAATGTAGATCGATTGGCCATTATGGCGAAACGTCTCTATACCTTTATGACCATCATGATGATGTTAGCAGTCGGTTCTGGTTTGGCACTCTGGTTAATTTACTTTCAAACGGCTACCGCATGGGTGCATGCTAAATTATTGGTGGTGGTCTTATTGATTGTTTATCACCTATGGACGAAACGCCGTATGAAAGAGATGCAGGAAGGGCATTTAGATCACAGTGGTGTCTATTACCGTTGGGCAAATGAGATTCCGTTGTTATTGGCGTTTATTATTTTAGTTTTGGTGGTCGTTAAGCCGTTTTAAGCGAAGTGATCCAAACGACTTGAAACCCAGTTTTTCAAATACTGAAAACTGGGTTTTTTTATGCCTCAATTTTAACAAGCGATAGCAAGATAAGCTAAAATAGCCTGAATTTTAAAAAATGAGAAACTATATATGTCTAAGCAACAACCAACGGTCGGCGTCGTCAGTTTAGGGTGTCCTAAAGCAACGGTGGATACCGAACGGATTTTGACGCAACTACGCACCGAAGGTTATCGTTTAACCAATCGCTATGAAGAGGCGGATGCGGTGATTGTTAACACCTGTGGTTTTATAGACAGTGCGGTACAAGAATCACTCGACACGATTGGTGAAGCGCTAGAAGAGAATGGTAAAGTGATTGTAACCGGTTGTTTGGGCGCAAGAGAGGAGCAAATTACCGAAGTGCATCCTAAAGTATTGGCGGTGTCAGGGCCTGCAGCCTATGAAGAGGTGGTGTCGGCGATTCATGAGGTGATCGCTCCCCCTGAGCACAACCCTTTTACCGATTTGGTTCCGCCTCAAGGGATTAAATTAACGCCAAAGCACTATGCCTATCTTAAAATTTCAGAGGGCTGTAATCACCGTTGTACCTTCTGTATTATCCCCTCTATGCGTGGCGATTTAGTCAGTCGTCCTGTCGCAGACGTAATTGCGGAAGCCAAACGGCTAAAAGAGGCGGGGGTTAAAGAGCTGTTAGTCGTTTCTCAAGATACGGCGGCCTATGGCGTGGATGTGAAATACAAAACAGATTTTACCGAAGGTCGTCCCACCAAAACCTCAATGTTTGGATTATCAGAAGCCTTGGGTGAATTGAACAAAGCAGGAGGGGAAGAAAATTTTTGGATCCGTTTGCACTACGTTTACCCATACCCCAATGTGGAAGAGGTCATTCCATTAATGGCGGAGGGCAAAATTTTGCCGTATTTGGATATGCCTTTACAACACGCCAATGCGCGGGTACTGAAAGCGATGAAACGCCCAGGAAATGTTGAAAAAACTTTGGATCGTATTAATAAATGGCGGAAGGCGGTTCCTAATTTAACGATTCGCTCGACCTTTATTGTTGGGTTTCCGGGGGAAACGGAAGCTGAATTTCAAGAACTATTAGATTTTTTACAAGCGGCTCAGCTCGATCGTGTTGGCTGTTTTCAATACTCGCCAGTCGAAGGTGCCACGGCTAATGAGATTGCTGAGCAAGTGCCAGATGAGATAAAGCAGGAACGTTTTGACCGTTTTATGCAAACCCAGCAGGCGATTAGTTTGGCTAAAATGCAGGCAAAAATTGGTCAAACCATGCAAGTATTGGTCGATGAAGTCGTGGAAGAGGGTGCGGTGGCACGTTCAAAAGCCGATGCCCCTGAAATTGATGGACAGGTATTTATTGATGGCGCGACCCACTTAGAAGCGGGTCAGTTTGCGATGGTTAAGATTGTGGCAGCCGATGAGTACGATTTGTGGGCGACGTTGTTGGAAGAAGATGGTACTGAACAACACAAGCCGAAAAAAACCTATGTTGAATTAGATTAAAAAATATTCCCCTCCCCTATTTGCAGTAGGGGGGGGAATATTTAAGAAGCCGTTTGTACTTGGTTTTTCCCCGCCTTTTTGGCGATATACAGTGCTTTATCGGCCTGATCAATAAGTTGTTCTGCGGTCATTCCTTGTTGTAGCTCTGCGACCCCAAAACTACAGGTGATGTGTTTTGAGCACTCTGAAAAGGTCATCTTCTCAATACAGACTCTTATTTTTTCACAAAACTGAGTGGCAGACTCTGCCGTTTCATGCGGTAAGACAATCAAAAACTCCTCCCCGCCCCAACGTCCAAAATCATCGGTGGCACGAATAATTTTTTTAATCTCTAGTACCATTTCGCACAGTACCTTATCGCCAATAAGGTGACCATACTGATCATTGATTTTCTTAAAATCATCAATATCAAATAGGGTTAAGGAGAGCGGGGTTTCATAGCGTTCGGCATTTTTAATGGCTTTTAAGAGTACCTCATTAATATGACGTCGATTCGAGATGTTAGTGAGTTCATCCGTGGTTGATTGGGTTTGCAATTTATTTAATACCTGTTCCGCTTGTTTTCTGGCATTGACGAGCGAGATTTCATTGATATAAATAATAAAACTCAAGATAAGTAAGGCGGCCGTTAGGCGAATAAAGCCTAGCTCGCTCCACAAGCCGGCTTGCCAGTGACCAATCCCGTTATAGGCGAGTATCAGTAACAAGGTTAAAAAGACCAGCGTATAACGTAACCCGATTTTTGGTCCATTAATGGTCATGGCGAAAATGGGGAAGAAAAATGCCCAAATTAAACTAAAATTTTGATTTTGGTTTAATTCAACAAAGAGCAGTAAAAAGGCAGCAAAAGCGAGAGTTGAAAGTTGAGCGATTTTATCAGTGTTGCGACGACTAGGGTTACGGTTAAGAGACATAATGGCGTATAACGCAACTAAGCTGGTGAACAGCTCAAGAATAAAGGCTTGATCACTAATACTTTGGTAAACAAAGGCGTGCAACGAACTAAAGAAAAACAGCATGATAAACGTAATATACAAGCATGTTTTGAGTAGTATGCGTTTACGTTTATAGGCGAGGTTTTGTAACCCTTCCAAGCTAAGGCAGGCAGTCACTTGCTGGGTAGACAATAACGTTTGGTAAATTCTGCTTAAAAAACGGCTCAAAAGATGGCTCCTTGTTCGAATAAACTCGTAAATAACGGGTAATAAAAGTATAGGATCTGCAAAAAAAATTAATAATATCATGGTTTTGATATTTGAACTTAGAACAGAAACTATTTTTAATTTTTTTACGGTTAGGGTTGCTTAAAACTTGCGTTGTATCATCTTGAGGCGGTTGTGGCTTCACGCGCTAACTGAT
>JALSJT010000067.1 GCA_026989175.1 Thiomicrorhabdus sp.
CCCAAGATATTGCCACCTCCCAAGCGGGCTGGAAAGTGGCTAAAGCCATGCTGGAAGATCCCTCCTACGACTTAGTGATACTGGATGAATTGACCTACCTATTGAGCTACCAATATTTAGAAAAACAACCCGTACTTAATGCATTACAACAACGCCCCGCCATGCAACACGTTGTGGTCACTGGACGCTCAGCACTAGCAGAACTGAAAGAGATCGCCGATACCGTCTCTGAAATTAAAGAGATCAAACACGCCTATAAAAGTGGCATTAAAGCGCAAATCGGTGTGGATTTTTAAATGCAAGCGCTCAACTGTAAAACTAAATTTTACACCGCTTGGAGTGGCGGAAAAGATGCTTGCTTGGCACTGTATAAAATGCAACAACAGGGGCATGTCTTAACAGGGCTACTAACAATGATGAATTCACAAAACACCCTGTCGCGAGCGCATCATCTTCCTAAGGAACTGATCGCACAACAAGCAAAGGCCTTAGGTGTGCCACTCTTTGCACACCCCACCTCTCATGCAGAGTATCAAACCCAATTTCAAGCCGCACTCTCACAGATGAAACAAGCCGGAACCAACCACCTTGTATTAGGCGATATTGATCTGCAAGCCCATCAAGAGTGGCAACAACAGCAGGGGAAACTCACTGAAACCACGCCCCTCTTTCCTCTGTGGTTACAAGACCACACAACTCTGGTTCAGGCGTTCCTTCAAGCTGGCTTTCAAGCGACGATTATCTCGATATTGCCCCAAAAAGTGCCTGCCGAATTTTTAGGAAAACCTTTCAACCTCGAAACCATTCAAGCATTAGACGACTTAAACATTGATGTCTGTGCCGAAGGCGGTGAGTTTCATACCGTGGTCACTAATGGCCCTAATTTCTCTCACCCTATAACATTAAACGTCAACAATGCCACGCTACGTACCGATGGCGACTATGGCTATCACTACTTAGATTTTTCACCACCACAATGAACGATACTCAGCATGGCGGACAGGTCTATCAATTTGCGCAAACGCAAAACAACAGTACCGAACAGACTTTAAAAACTGTACTGGATTTTTCAGCCAGTATTAACCCGATTCAGCCCCAGATCCATTGGCCGAAACTGACCCGTGCCGCCCAAGCGCAATTAATTCACTACCCCGATACCGAGCAACGCGCCTTAACCCATGCCATCGCCAAACGGTTTTCATTAAACGCCCAGCAAGTGACCCTAACCAATGGCATTTCCAGTGCCATTTTACAGCTGTTTTCAGAGCTTAAACCCGACACCACCCTGCTGTTTACCCCCATTTACAGTGAGTACCAACGTGCCGCACACAAACACAGTACCCATATCATCGAGAGCACACAATGGAACGCCCCTCTGCCAACCTCACTAACCCAAAACAGTGTCGTGGTACTGGTAAACCCTAGTACCCCAGAAGGGATTTTTACCCCCCCTCAAACCCTTGAACCGTTGCTTAAACAGATTAAACAACACAACTGTTGGCTCTTGGTGGATGAGTCTTTTTTACCTTTTATTGGCTTTCAAGCCAACCTCAGTCTCCGACCACAGCTCAATCAACAGCCCAAATGGATGGTTCTCCAATCCCTCACCAAATACTACGCTTGCCCGGGTATTCGAATCGGGGCGCTGTTTGCTGCGCCAGAAACCCTGACACCATTTACATGGCCAGCATGGCCTATTTCCGTTTTGGATGAGCAATTTATGTTGCACGCCCTAAACGATACTCAGCACGACCAAAACACGCACTGTTTTTTACAAAGCGAAACCAAGCCGTTTATAAAAGCGCTAAAACAGAGTCCGTTCATTGCTCACATTTACCCCTCTCAAGCCAATTTTATTCTGGCAAAAACCCATGTAAAGGCGGCATGGCTTGCCGAACAACTGAAAGCACATCGAATACTCATACGCGACTGTCACAGCTTTGGACTGGGCGAAAATCATGTTCGAATCGCCATTAAGTCCAACCCCCAAAATCAACAACTGATTACCGCATTGAAAGTGCTCTCTTTAAAACAATAGGGGGGGGAGAAATTTATGTTATTTCACGGTTCAGACATTCTCATCATCGCTCTACTGGCACTGCTAATAGACCGTCTATTTGGCGAGTTTAAACGGATTAAACATCCCGTGATATTCATTGGCGATAGCATTAAGTTCTTTGAACAGCACGCCTATCAAAACCAAATCGTTCGTGGTGCACTACTCACCCTCTTTACCCTATTATTGGTTGGAAGCACCGCCTACGCACTGCACGTTACTCTCTTTTACGTCTCTGATTTTTTCCCCCCCCCCTTATCGCAAATAGTGCTTATACTCAGCACCGCGATCCTCGCTTCAACGCTCATTGCACACCGTATGTTGCACGACAGCGTCTTACAACTGATACAAACCAAGTCGCCACAAATTGCACTCAGCCATTTAGTGAGCCGAGACACCCAAAACCTAAGTCAAAGTGACTGCTATAAAGCGGGGATAGAGTCCTACGCCGAAAACCTAAGCGATGGCGTGATTGCCCCGCTGTTTTATCTATTGTTGTTTGGATTACCCGGTATCGCACTCTATAAAGCGATCAACACCTTAGACTCTATGGTCGGTTATCGCACCGAACGCTATGAAAAATTTGGCAAATTTTCCGCCAAACTGGACGACTTCGCCAACTGGATACCCGCTCGAATCACCGCCATATTGCTTATGCTGCTCAATCAACAGTGGAAATTCTGGCGATTTTACCCACAAGGCAAACAGCACGACAGTCCAAACGCCGGCCACCCCATCACCGCCATGGCTCTTAACATTAACGCTCAACTGGGTGGCGATACGGTCTACTTTGGGCAGCTCAAACGTAAACCCTATTTTGGCGATAAAAAAGCGACCAAACAGTTAACCAAACAGCATGTACAACACTGTTTAAGCCATCGTAATCGGGTGGATATGTTACTTTATTGCCTACTAACACTTAGCTTAACTCTGCAATACACCCTATAAAAAGAGCGACAATATGCACTCCATTCAACGAAATATTATTGTGATACCAACGCTGTTTGTCCTGTTTCTCTTCAGCACGATTAGCACAGCAGAAAATCAAACATATTCCAACTACCAACGCATCATTTCACTCGCGCCCCACATTACCGAAATGCTCTACTCTGCCGGTGCGGGGGACAAAATTGTGGGCGTGGTTTCTTACTCCGACTACCCCAAAGAGGCACTCAAAAAGCCTATTATTGGTGGATACAATGCGGTTAATTTAGAAAAAATTATTCAGCTCAATCCTGATCTTATTTTAGGCTGGCAATCAGGCAACCGACCGCAAGACATTAAACGACTGAAAGAGCTTGGCTTTAATGTACAACTGTTTGAAGTGACCCAATTAGAAGACATTCCCAACCGTATTGAACAGCTTGGGCAACTCACGGGAAATGCAGAGTACGCTCAAACCACCGCAAAACAGTTAAGAGAGACCCTAAAAAAAATACGTCAGACCTATCAACACCGCAGCCCTGTTACCACCTTTTATCAAATATGGCATCAGCCTATTATTACCATGAACGGTCGACAGTTCATTAGCCAAGCCATAGCTGCCTGCGGTGCACAAAACAGCTATAAAGACCTGCCAAAACTCACCGCTACCATCGGGTTAGAAAGCCTATTCAAACGCAATCCACAACTTTTTTTACTCGGCGGTCAAGCCAGCTTTCAAAAAGATTGGCTCAAGTTTTGGCAACAGTACCCGAACTTACAAGCCATTAAAAACCAGCAAATTTACACACTCAAAAACGACCACTACCAAAGACCCACCGCCAGACTCATCAACGCACTTGAACCGCTGTGTAAAATCGTTGACCAAGCAAGAGCGCACTACAAAATTAAATCTGGGGTCAG
>JALSJT010000068.1 GCA_026989175.1 Thiomicrorhabdus sp.
AAGAACATGAAAAAGAATATTCTTGCTTTAGCAATCGCTTCTGTAGTTGCTGCACCTGTTGCAATGGCTGGCGCACCAACTATCTATGGTCAAGTTTCTATGGCAGTTGATAACTACGACATGACAAATGCTGATGGTACTACCAATAAAATTAAGTCTGGTACTCAAATCAACTCACGTACTTCTAAGTTCGGTATCAAAGGTTCTGAAGATTTAGGCGAAGGCCTAACTGCGGTTTATAAATTTGAATTTGAAGTTCAAATTGATGAAGCAACTACGCTTAAAAACCGTAACCAATACGTTGGTGTTGCCGGTGGATTCGGTACGGTTTTATTAGGTCGTCACGATACGCCGTTAAAAATGGCTCAAGGGACAGATTTATTTAACTACTCGCCTGTTGCGGATATCAAGAAAATGGCTGATGGCTTAGGTGTTCTTAAGGTAGGTGGTGAATTACGTTCATCTAACGTGTTAGCGTATGTTTCGCCTTCGTTCTCTGGTGTAACGCTAGTTGGTGCATTTATTCCGAAAGAAACTGCGGCAAATAATACAGTAGCAGCTAAAAACTCTTCATTAACTGACGTTACTTCATTTGCGTTAATGTATGGTTCTAAGAAAGAAGGTCTTTACCTATCTGGTGCGATCAACTCTTTCTCTAGTGCTTATGTAGATGCTAACTTGGGTGCGGATCTTTCAGCAAATGAAATGCGTTTAGTCGCTCAGTACTCTACTGGTGGTTTAGTAGCGAACGTAATGTATCAAGACTTCGGTGGTAAAGCGCTTGAAAATTCAGATCAAGAAGGAACTACTATCGGTGGTGCTGTAGCTTATAAAGTAGGTAAGTTCACGCCTAAGTTGCAAGTTATGCAGATTGATCGTACTAAAGATACTGCTGGTGTGAAGTTTGAAGACTCTTTCAACTATGCATTAGGTCTTGATTACTCTTTAGGTAAAAAGACAACGGTATTTGCTGAGTATGCAACCATTGAGAACCAAGGTGGTGCTGCAAATACTAAAGCAGAGACAACTGCATTATCTGTTGGTCTTACACACAAGTTCTAATCAACCGCTGGCGTAAGTCAGTTTGATTAAAATTTGCCAAAGCCCCGTCTAGTAATAGACGGGGCTTTTTTTATGGGCGTTTGAAAAATCATATCTGTAGGGGCGCACCCCTGTGTGCGCCCTATTCTTGAATGTGCGCCCTTTTTTGGGTACACGTCTTTTTCGTATGTGCTGGAGAGAAGGGCAGGCACAGGGGCCGGCCCCTACTTGATTGATATTGTAAAAGTCTGCTTACCGTTTAGTCGATAGACATCGAAATCGCGGTCAATCGTTGCCACGTGATCGATGTTTAATTTTTCGCCAAGAAAAACAAGGCAGGCGTCGGCAAAATCCATTGGAAGGTCTGAGTATTTCAGGATTAACGCTTTTATCCGAGTAAAATCATTTGGTGTGATAGTCTCTACCGAGACCGCGCCTGACTCGATCCAGCTTAAAAAATCAATTTGAGCGTGTCTGTTAAAGTCAAGCATGTGCAATGTTTCAGTAATTGAGGCCATTGTGGTAATAAGTTCGTAATGATTTGTTTTGATAAACTGTACCGATGCAGGGTGGTATTTATCATTGCGATCAAATAATGCAATTAAAGGGCCTGAATCAATTAATATTTTTTTCATTTTTTTGAGACCTTTTCACTTATTTTCGCTTTAATAAGTGCCTTGCGATCACTTGAGCGGTTTGTTTGTTCACTGGCATATTTGCCAAAAAAATCATTGCCTAGCTCCCACGGAGAGGGTTTCTCTAATGTTTTAATAAATTCAATAACGCTTTTTCGAACCAGTTCTGACTTGCTCACACCGAGTTGCTGTGCAACGCTATTGATTGTATTTTCTAGTTTTGGATCCAGTCTAAGGGTGATCATATCTCTATCCTATTTTTTTATTTGAGCGTATGAGTTACGAATGTATTACTTATTGTAATACGTTGTTAAAGGGTGTCAATTTTTTAAATATTGGGGTCAGTGTAAAAAATTCCCGCTTTTTAATCTCTGGTGTATACTTGAATTCATATTATTATTTTTTCAGGAGTGCCTTATGTCAAGTAGAGCGTGTCAACCTTGCACTGCATGTTGCGATGGTTGGGTACAAATAAAGGTAAAAGGGTGCGAGGCGTATCCCGGTAAACCGTGTCCGCACAGTACCGGAACAGGGTGCGATGATTATGAAAATCGCCCCGTTGACCCTTGTCAAAAATTTAAGTGCGCTTGGGTAAAAGAGAGCAGTGCATTGCCGGATGGCTTTAGGCCAGATGCGTGCGGTGCGTTGGTAATTGACCATGCATTAACGTGGCAAGGCTTAGAGGTCGATTTAGCCGTCCCTGTCGGGCGAGAAATTCCCGAAAAAACCTTAAATACCTTAATGCAGTTGGCCGAAAAAAACATGCGTCCTCTCATCTATCAACAACAAGATCCAAACAGTAACGTGCTCGAAAAAAATCCACTCACCTTAGCTTACGGCCCCCCAGCGTTTCAACAGTGGGTGTTAGACCAACAAGCGCAAGGTAAAAAGTTATGGTAGGTAAGTTTTGTAATTGGATTGTTTTAAACTCTAACCCCCTCCCAGCCTGCCCCTTCAGGGGGAGGGGAAAACCGAACCGTATGGATTATGTAAAAACATCGTTAGGAGAGTGTTATGGCTAGACCATTAAGAATGAATCCGATTGGGGTTGCACAGCATGTGGTGCAACGCGGTAATAATCGTCAAGATTGTTTTCTTGATGAGGAAGATTATGGGCGTTATGTCCATTGGCTAAAACAGTATTCGGCTAAATACAGTGTGGCGATTCATGCGTGGGTGTTGATGAGTAATCATGTGCATTTGTTGTGTACGCCGCTTGCTGATAACGCGGTAAGTTCTATGATGCAGGCGTTGGGCAGGCAGTATGTGCGTTATTTTAATTTTAAGTATCAGCGCTCTGGTACTTTATGGGAGGGGCGGTTTCGATCCTGCTTGATTGACTCGGAGCGCTATTTATTAGAAGTGTATCGCTACATTGAGTTGAACCCTGTAAGGGCGGGCGTGGTGAAAACGCCTGAGGCGTATAAGTGGTCTAGCTTTCAGGTAAATGCATTGGGCGCGGAATCCGAACTGTGCGCGCCACATGAAATTTATCAAGCACTTGGCAGGCGCAGTGCCGAGCGAATGGTGGCTTATCAGGCATTGTTTGATATCGCGTTGGATGAGGATTGGTTGAAGGCGTTAAGAAAAGCAACGCTGGGCGGGCGGTTGATTGGTGGGGAGGAGTTTCAAGCTGAAATTGCCGCCTTAGAGGCTAAAAAACGTGTTTATCAGAAAAAAGAGGCAGTTGAGCTGAGTAGGCGCGATGGTCGTGGTTTAGCGGGAAGAGGGCGTTTTTTACTTTGATATCCAATACTTTTTAGGGTTTTTCTCGAACCACGGGTTGTAGTTTTGCGGATTTTAAACGTAAGTGATTGTTTTATAATGAAAGTGAAAATTATTGAATTGTTTGTTGTTTTGGTGTAAGTAATGTCGATAGTTTAGTTTTACAAGGAGCTTATTATGGATGATAAAGCGAAAGGTACTGCAGGTATCAATAGCCAAGCAGGTGCTCAGCAGTCTGGCTTTGTGATTCTGATGGGGTTGTTGATTTTAGTGTTAGGCGCTGCGGCTTGGTATGGCTTGGTTGGGGGGAAAAAATCAGAGAGTATGAAAGCTGAGGTTCAGAGTGAATATATAGCGAATTTACAGTATGTGAAAGAGCGAATGCTGACTTATGCTGTATTACACCCTGAAATCTTTGATAAGGGA
>JALSJT010000069.1 GCA_026989175.1 Thiomicrorhabdus sp.
TAAAGTTTTTTTGTTATCTGTCGTATAGCATTAGGTGTGCCAAGTTTGCATCACAGGATTTTGACAGGTGGTATGTTTTTCTCCTCCCCTTTGTCAAGGGGGAGGTTGGGGGGGCAGAGGCATGATGATAGGGGGGAAGAAAAAATTAGATCCATTTAAAATGTCACCTTAACCGCATTGGCAACGTGATTGGCTTTATCAATCGCTTGTTCAATCGTTTCTGCACGGGCAATGGCAACGCCCATACGGCGACGACCATCAATCTCAGGCTTACCGAATAGACGCAGTTGTGTGTCGGGTTGTGCCAAGGCTTCATTGAGGTTGCAGAAATTGGTTTGAGTGGATTTTCCCGTGGGTAAAATAACACTCGAAGCCGATGGACCATGTTGTTTAATGTTGGGAATCGGCAGTCCTAGAATGGCACGGGCGTGCAGTGCAAACTCGGAGAGGTCTTGAGACATTAAGGTCACTAACCCTGTGTCGTGTGGTCGGGGTGAGACTTCGCTAAAATAGACATTGTCGCCCTTAATAAAGAGTTCAACGCCAAATAGACCGCGCCCAGTGGTGCCGCACAAGTTGTCGGTGACTTTACGGGCAATCTCTTGTGAGGTCTGTAGTGCAGTTTCACTCATCGCTTGTGGCTGCCAAGATTGGCGGTAGTCTCCCTCCTCTTGATGGTGCCCAATCGGTTCACAAAAACTAATTCCCTGTTCGTGGCGAATGGTTAGCAGGGTAATCTCATAATCAAATTCAACAAAGCCTTCAATAATCACACGTCCTTTGCCAGCGCGTCCGCCCTCTTGTGCGTACTGCCAAGCGGTGTCAATATCATCAGCGGTACGCACGACACTCTGTCCTTTTCCTGAAGAGCTCATAATCGGTTTAATGACACAGGGCATACCAATGCGCTGAATGGCCGCGTCAAAATGCGTTTTGCTATCGGCAAACTCATAAGGTGAGGTGGGGATATTTAGCTCTTCTGCGGCTAAGCGTCGAATGCCTTCGCGGTTCATTGTCAATTGTGTGGCACGCGCCGTTGGTATTATTTTGACACCCTCTTGTTCCAGATCGGCTAAAGTGTCAGTGGCGATGGCTTCAATTTCAGGCACTACTAAGTGAGGATTTTCACGTTCAATAACGGCTCTTAAGGCGGCGCCATCTAACATGTCTACCACATGACTACGGTCTGCAACCTGCATGGCTGGGGCATTTGGGTATCGATCCACCGCAATAACTTCCACGCCAAGTCGTTGTAATTCAATGGCAACTTCTTTGCCTAATTCGCCCGCACCGCAAAGTAATACACGGGTTGAGGTAGGTGAAAATGGGGTTCCAATACTTGAAGTGTTAGACATGGCATATCCTTTGCTTTTAGCTTAATCAACAGGTCTTGCAACGTATTATACGGGGTTTTAGACGGTCTATTAAGAGTATGGGGTGAATGTCATGTTAGAGTTAAGCAGCCGTTTATTAGAGAATAATTTGTCATCCAAGCACGCTTCAGAAGAGGGCGTGTTGGAGACGGAGGAGTCTTCTCGTTCTCAACAACTAATTGATCGTTCTCCCCTTAAAATGGACACCGATGCCTCGCAACTGCTGCGTACACTGCAAGCACGTTTCTCTTATGTGGATGGTTCGGTTGCAACACCCGATACTGCGACGATCTCAAATGAGATTGAGATGCTGATTGAAGAGCAGGTTAATCTTCGTACCGAAGGGCTGTTTCGCCAAGCCAATTATGACAACTTAACCCACCTGCCCAATCGTGCGTATTTTAATACCACGTTAGAGTCCTTAATTATTGATGCCAACCAGAGTCAGGGTGAATTTACTCTGCTGTTTTTAGATTTGGATGGATTTAAAAAAATTAATGACACGTTTGGGCATCATGCAGGCGACGAGTTACTCAGAAACGTAAGTGCAAGACTCATTTCTGCGGTACGCGATGGGGATATTGTCAGTCGCTTAGGGGGGGATGAATTTGTCGTTTTACTGGCAGGCGAATTAGCGCGTGAAGATATTGAAGGGATCTGCGACCGGATTATTAGTGAAGTGCGTCGTTCCTATTGGATTGATCAAAATGATATTCAAATCTCAACCAGCATCGGGGTGGCTCGTTATCCAATGGATGCGACGAGCTCCAGTGAGTTGGTTGAAAAGTCTGATAAAGCGTTGTATGCCTCAAAAGACAATGGGCGCAATACCTACCGTTTTTACAGTGACTTATTGGCGTGTGAGATTCACTCGGATTGTAACCCGCTTGACCGTTTAGAAAAAGCCCTCACACAGGGGGAGATTGAACTCTGTTTTGAGCCTAAAATGGATTTTGAGCGTCAAACAATCGTGGGCGCAAGTGTTACCGCATTATGGACAGAAAATCGTGGCGATAGCCCGTATTTAAAAGATTGGATAGAGGTATTAAATCAAAGTCGCTGGGCGGCTTCTACTGGCGCATGGTTGGTGGATTCAGGGTTGTATTACCTGCAACAGTGGCAAGCGTTGAATGAGGGACTGGTAGTGTCAATTCCGGTGATTCCTGCGCTGTGCCAAGCTGAAAATATGGTCGACTTTATGGATGCTCGTTTGGTGGAATACCAAGTAAAGACCTCTCAGATTCAACTTGAATTTTCATTACAAACCCTAACGGATGAGTCTGTTTCACAGCAACTAGCGGCATTAAGCGACGCAGGATACCAAATTTCTATCGCTGATGTGGGCAAAGCCCCTTTCGATTTAGCACTATTAAGTACGTTTGATTTGCAAGCGATTACGTTGGATGCCAAGTGGTTACAAAAATCACTGTCCAGTGCGGCAGGTAAGAAGTGGTTGCAGGCGATCATTAAAATGGCTGCTGTTTTGAATATCAACGTAACGGCCACGGGCATTGAATTTGAGCAAGTCGTGGAAACGCTTAACACGATGGGTTGTACACTAGGGCAAGGGGTCTTATGGTCGCAACCTTTAGAGGCAGATAGTTTTTATCAGGCGATTCGTGCACAACTGCCTGCGATGCATTAACGGGCAATAGGGGGGGAAGAAAATTTAGTTGGTTAAATTCTAGGAGACCTTTACACGAGAGGGACGCGAGAGAAAAAAGAGATAAAATTTGGCTGATTGAGGCGAGAATCGCAGAGAATAGCTAGCTATTCGCAAGATTTTCAACAAAAATCAGGCATGTTTTAGCCTTTTTTATCCGCGTATCTTCTCGTGCAAAGGTCTCTCTAGGCAATAAAAAAGCCCTTAAGAAATGTTCTTAAGGGCTTTTTTGGTTTATCTGATGGTAAGGTTACCCGTCAGATTGTGCCGAACAGATTGACCTTTAGTCAAAGGTAGGTCTTGGCGTATTATCAGACTCTTCAGGAAGCTGAGGATAGATAATGGTTGGCTTTCTTCCCTTTAATGCACCTAAGAACGTTTTAATATCTGCCGCATCTTGATCACTGATTTTAATGCCTAGCTGTGTACTACCCATCTCTTTAATCGCTTCTTCCAGTGTCCAGATCGCGCCGTTGTGGAAGTAAGGAGCGGTTTCAGTGATGTTACGAAGTGTTGGTGTTTTCACAAACCCTCTTTCATCGCCTTTAAAATCACCAATGTGGGCAAACTTGTATTGAGCAGCTTGAGCAAAGGGTTGCATGGTTCCACCAATGGCAATTCCTGTATGGCAGCTTGAACAACCTTTGTCCATAAAGGTTTTTAACCCTTTTTTCTCTGCATCGGTTAATGCATTTTCATCGCCATTTAGATAGTCATCAAAGCGAGAAGGGGTGACCAATGTTTTTTCAAACGTTGCAATGGTATCAGCGATTTTTGGAAAGGTAATGTCAACATCATTACCGTACGCATTTTTAAACTCTTCAATGTAAGCAGGAATCGACAAGATACGCTCTTTTACTAGATTTGGGGGAGCGGCCATTTCCGGTACAGCTTGAATTGGCCCTTGTGCTTGGTCAGCAAGGTGCGGGCTTCTGCCATCCCAAAATTGTGCCGTATAAAAAACAGAGTTATACACTGTTGGTGAGTTTAAGTGGTGCGGGTTAGCAACCCAGCCATGACCAATGGCTGCAGGAATACCATCATCCCCACCCATTGCTAGGTTGTGGCAAGTGTTACAGCTGATTAAACCACTTCGAGACAATCTTGGATCAAAAAACAGCTTTTTCCCAAGCTCGACTTTGGCATCGGTAATAGGATCTTGTGGATCATCTATGAGCTTCATCAATTCCGTGGTGCTTTCTGGAATTGGCGTTAATCCAGCCTTCTTGGCTTTCTCCATTAGGTCATCTGCGTGCGCAGACATTGCGGTTACACTGGTTGCTAGTATGGCAACTGAAATAAGTTTGTTTAGTTTCATCTGTCCTCTCCTTTTGTGAGTAAGTAGTAGTATCCGTTTGATTGCGAATTAAGGCAAGCTATTGTTCTTTGTTGGGTAGTTTACAGAGGGAATCGTGGTTAGGGAAGTGAAATAAATTTATCAAGTTGATAGTAAAAAACTATTGTTAACCTGCTTTATAAAGAGGAGGGGATGAAGCTTTGTATCGATGAGTAATATTGAGGATGATAAGTGATGCTGTTATGCCCCGATGCAGGGATAACCGTTGTGGTTGCAACCGAAGGCATAAAGGCCTTTGCTAGATTTTCACTGTGGACGGCATTTACGGTCTGGTCATTTTCAGCCACTAACAGTAGTGTAGGGGCTTGAATACGCTTCGCGTTTTCTAATGAGTTGTATTTATCTTGCAGCAGAAGAGAGACGGGAAAAAAAGGAAATAGCTTTTTTGCCACCGCTTCGATGCTGTCGAAAGGGGTAATGAGTACCACAGATTGTACGGGTTTTTGAGCCGCCAAAAAGGTGGCGATACCACTGCCTAGACTTCTGCCAATAACTGAAATACGCTCATGCCGAGGTTGTATTTGGTCAAAGACGGCCAGAGCATCGGCATAAAGATTGGCTTCGGTTGGTTTTCCTGTACTGCTGCCATAGCCACGATACTGCATTAAATAGAGGGTATGGTTGGGAAAATGTTGGATAAACGCAGGGGCATTGTGCTCAACCGATTCGGCATTGCCGCCAAAATATAGGAGTGCATTTGGTTTGCCTTCATTGAGCACAATGACTCGAACGGTCGCATCCTCAAACGTGTAGGTCTCTTCTAGATAAGTGTGTTGGGTTTTTGGCGTAGGGAAGTAGATGAAGTTTCGTTGCGCAAAGAAAAGGTAAGCACTCAGTGCAAAATATACTAGCAGTATCACGGCGAGTACTTTCATCTACCTTTTTCCTTTTTGGATAGGGGCGGGAGAAAAATTAGGATTTTTCCAATTGCGCCAACATCGCTAAGATTACTTTAGCTGAGTGTGTCGCCGCTTGTTCAAGGTATTTCTCAAACGTTATCGCATTCTCCTTGCCAGCAATATCCGATAGAGAGCGAATAATGACAAATGGAATACTAAAGCTATGACATACTTGCGCCACGGCGGCGGCTTCCATCTCACAAGCGATCATATCGGGAAAATTATCACGGGTTTGGTTCACGTCATCCGCTTGATGCATAAAGCGATCACCTGTGGCAATTAACCCGTGCATGTGTACCACCTCTTGAAGGGACTCAATCGCGTGTTGCGCGATGTTTATTAGATGAGGATCGGGCATAAAGCAAGGTGGTGATCCAGGTACTTGCCCAAGTTGATAGCCAAAAGGGGTAACATCCACATCGTGATGACATACCGAGCTACTAATGACAATATCGCCGACATTTAAATCGGTATGAAAACCACCTGCCGAGCCAGTGTTAATCACATAATCAGGTTGATACAACTCCAATAATAGCGTGCTGCTAATCGCTGCATTGACCTTACCAATGCCTGAACGTAACAGCGCGACGTCCACCGAACCAATTTGACCTAAATAGTACTCAAACCCCGCATGAACCTCGGTGCTTAAGTTTGTCAGCTTGCTTCTTAGCAGAGCGACCTCCTCCTCCATGGCACCAATAATTGCAATTTTCATAGATTATTTCCTAGGGATTTTAATGTCTCATCACTTAGAGCAATCTCGCTGTTTTTATTAATGCCTATACCTGCATCAATAATGGCTTTAGCAATCGCTTTGGCTTCATCTAAGGAGTGCATTACATAAGTACCGCACTGGTATTCATTCAATTCAGGAATGTCCTCCATGCGCTCAACGTTTAGTACGTCTTTCATTGCGGCTAACCAAGCATTGGCAACCGTCTCTTCGGAGGGGGCGCCCAATAAACTCATGTAAAACCCTGTACGACAACCCATGGGGGATAGGTCAATAATTTCAACCGTATCGCTGTTCAGATGGTTACGCATAAACCCTGCAAATAGGTGTTCTAAGGTATGAATACCTTTTTCACTCATCATCGCCTCATTCGGTTTATTAAAGCGTAAATCAAACACCGTAATGGTATCGCCTGAAGGGGAAGTCATGGTTTTGGCAACACGTACCGCAGGGGCATTCATAATCGTGTGGTCAACGGTAAAGCTATCAAGTAAAGGCATGTTAAAGTGTCCAATTTAAGAATAAGGAAAAAGTTAATGGCGTTATTCTAATCGGTTATGAGGTTGAGAGGAAAGTTCTTTTTATGCAGGTAAAGGAGGGGGGGAGAAAATTTTAAAGGCAATTTAAACGCGATTTGTTCAGGAATGACAGGCATAAAAAAACCAGCATAAATGCTGGTTTAGTGTGCTAAGGAGAGAGTGTCTCTTTAGCGAATTGGTGCGGAAGGAGAGACTCGAACTCTCACACCAAAGGCACCAGAACCTAAATCTGGCGTGTCTACCAATTCCACCACTCCCGCGAATAAGTCGTTTAGGACTTTAACATCCCAAACAACTTACTAAAATATGGTGGCCTGACCTGGAATCGAACCAGGGACACAGGGATTTTCAATCCCTTGCTCTACCGACTGAGCTATCAGGCCAAAATAGAATGGGCGTATTATAGGGAGGGGATAGGGGGCTGTCAAACAAAATTTCAGTTTTTTACGCAGATCTAATTTTATAGAGAGCTTTGCTCGAGAGGTACTAGAAGGCTGTCCGAAAACTAAAAACCGACTGCAAACCCCATAAACATCCTAATTTGAATTTATCAAAGTCGTTAAATAGCTGTGCTATTCGCCTTTTTTTGATAAACCCAGCTTATAACGTTTCTGTTATTTTCGTTACGATTCTAGTTCTCGGACAGCCTCCTTGGAGACAAATTGACCTTTTTATCTGTGTATCTTTTTGAATAAAGCTCTCATTTAGGATTGCTTCCTTTTTAAAGGAGGAAAAACGATATTTATGTGGTTGGATTACTTACCGGTTTAGGTTTTAATAGCTGAGGTTTAAATTAGGAGTAAGGTGGTTCGTATGGCTTATATGGTTTATCAGTTTGAGGCGATCAGTATTCAAGAGTACATTATGGGCAGCTCTAAGCTTAAAGAGATGGTTGGAGCCAGTCAGTTACTGGATACATTAACAGGTAAGCTGTTAAGTGTTGCACTTGAACACGCAGGGCTTATTGAGTGTACGCTTGAGGCAGTGGAAAGATGCCATTTACAGGAGGGAGATGTTTTTTTTCCACGCCGAGCGGGCGGTGTTTTTCTTGCCGTGATGGTGCAGGGAGATAGCGCAAATCTATTTCAACGTTTATGGCCACTTTTGGTGCAGCAGATTGCACCTGGGTTAAAATTTTCTGTCGCGAACGTAGTCTCTGAAGAGATTAAGCAAGCCATTCAGTCCGTTCGAATAAAGTTAAACATTGAAAAAAACACCCCAAAAGTGGTTTTACCAGAAATGTCCCCCCTGGTGATGCGCTCTCCAAGAACCGGTGGTGCCGCTACAACAACCCAGCATGGTGTATCAATTGACCTTGCAACGCAAGTAAAACGTCAAACACAAGATAAAGCCAAAGCGCTGTTTATTGGTATTCATAATAAGTGGTTGCCAGAGGGTGAGCATAAAACCTTTCCAACCGTTTTTGATCACACTCAAAAAAGTGCCAAGGTGGTTGAGTTTCCTTTTTCAGGTCATGAAGGAGATCATACGGTCGCCATTGTTCATGCGGATGGCAACGGTATTGGGCAGTACATACAGCAGTTTTTTCATCAGATCGACCAAGCGCACATCGGTGATATAGGCTTTTTAAAGTCGTATACCACCTTTTCAAAAGGCATTAACAGTGCGACGCAGCGAGCAGCTAAAGAGGCGATGAAGTGGTTGATTGCACAGTCTGAAAAAGAGTGTGATGCACTGCCCATTCGCCCTTTGATCTTAAGTGGTGACGATATGACCTGTATTATTCGAGACGATTATGCGTTTCAATTTATGGAACGATTCACCCAAGCATTTGAAACGTACTCTCAGGAGGAACTCAATCAAATTCAGGTTGGCAGAGAGGCTTTTCCAACGTATTTAACCCTTACGACAGGCATGGTTTTCTTAAGATCCAATCAGCCCTTTTACATGGGGTACCAGTTAGCAGAAGATCTTTGTGCCCGTTCCAAAGCGCAGGCGAGAGCCAATAAAAACAGGGGCGGAATTATCCCCTCTACATTGAGTTTTGTACACGCCACCAGCACGCTGTTTGATAATGCCAACGCCTTTATTCAAGGCGAACTGACCACACAAAACAGTCTAAAACTGACCCACGAAACCTATGCGCTAGGTCAAGATACCTCATCAGTGACCCCTTTTTTAGCACTGAAAGCCCTGTGCGACTGCTTTTGTGATGAAACCCTAAATATTCGTTTTATGAGAAAACTCGCCACAACACTGCAACTGGATACTGAGCACGCCAAGCGGATGATTCAACGTTGGAAAGAGATTTCGAACCCTTCAGATATTGAGAGGTTGGAAACCTTGTTAAAAAAGTACTTTCAATTATCGAGCTTGGAGGCACTTTGTTCTCAAAACAGCCCCATCAGTGATTTAATCGCTTACCAACAGCTGAATACAGGAGCAACCCCATCATGATTAAAGTCGTGGCAGAGTTTCAAACCTACTGGCAAATTTCAACCGGACGTGGTGCAGGGCACTTTATGGATGCCGTCATTGACCAAGATGTTAATGGCCTACCTTATGTTTCAGGCAAAACCTTAAAAGGGCTGTTTAGAAGCGCGACTGAAAAAATAGAGGCGTGGCAACCAGAATCACAGCCTGTCACAGACCTACTCTTTGGCAGTGTCACGCAACAGGCGAGGCGGCATGAGACACAAGCGGGCTGTCTGTCTTTTAGCAACTTACAGCTTAGTGGTATTGAGATAGAACAGTTGAATCAGCATCCACACCTTAAACGCATGTTAACTCAATCTGTTTCAAACACTCAAATAGATGTTCTCAGTGGCGTGGCAAAAGATAAATCACTACGAACACAGCAAGTTGCTGTGCCACTCACCTTAGAAGGGGAGATTACGCTGAGTGAACAAGCCTCACTCTCCATGGCAGAAGCGTTTAAAACATTAGAGCGCGCGGCAGTATTTGTGACCCATGTAGGGGCGAAAAAGTCACGAGGTTATGGACAGGTTAAGATCACTCTCACACAGGAGAAGTCGTCATGAGCACTCCAAAAACACAACGAATTACTCTGACCCTAAAATTAAGGGACGCCATTATCATCAGTCAAAAAAGTGCCACAGAAGGGATGCACCAAAGCTTAGACTATATACCGGGTTCCAATTTTTTAGGAGCCATTGCAAGCCAGCTTTATCGTAAGTTTAAAACAGATAAAACGTGCACTGTTTTTGAGTTGTTTCACTCAGGAAAGGTGCGTTTTGCAAATGCCTATCCAATGCAAGATGCGCAGCCAAGTTACCCAGTTCCCTTAAGTTTTCATCAGCCAAAAGAGGGAGGGAAAAGTGTGTTTTATAATCGACTTTTTTCTGTGGATAAGGCGCAGCAAGAGCAGCAACTCAAACAAAAAAGAGAGGGCTACTTAACCGCTAATAAACAGCTTATTACCCCTGCACGACACCTGCACTTGAAAACGGCGATTGACTCTCAAACGGGTACTGCTAAAGAGAGCCAGCTATTTGGCTACCAATCTCTTCAGGCAGGCGGTCGTTATCAGACCCATATTGACATTGACAATGAAGCGACCGCACACACCCTTTTTTCAGAGCTAAAGAGACTCAAACAGATTCGTGTTGGACGCTCAAAAACCGCTCAGTATGGTCGTATTGATATTGAGGAGATCACACTCGACACACAGCCTGCTCCTATTATTACGCCAGTGTCACTTACAAACCAAGAGAGCATTGTTCTTTGGCTCGCCAGTGACCTGGTTGCTTATAACTGCCAAGGACAACCGACCTTAGCCCCCAGCTTAAAAGCGTTAGATTTACTGCCAGAGTCCGCTCCTGATATACCGCTTGACCTCGCTCGCTCTTGGTTAAGAAGCCGTCGTTACTCCCCTTACAACGGTTATCGTCAAAGTTACGATCTGGAAAAACAAGTGATCTGTCAGGGCAGTGTACTTGTCTACCCAGCGGAGGGCGTGGATATCACTCACCTACAGCAACAGCTCCGTTATGGCATTGGCTGTTATACCGAATCGGGTCACGGACAGGTGGTGCCACAGACGTCAGATTGGCAGTTTATTTTTGAAAAAACGTACCATAAAGTGGATGCACCAGCAGACATGCCTAAACAGAGTGCTTTAAGCGGTCTTGTTCAGAAGTTACAAGAGCGATACACACAGCAGCAGACCGTGCAGAGATTACACCAACAGATCGCACAAGATTTACAGGCATTTATTCAACTCTATCAACGGGCAAGAGATTATCAAGCGACCCCGGCTCACCTTGCCATCGGACCTTCCAACACTCAATGGGGGCGGCTTCGCAACGAGCTGACCAAGCAACGATTTGAGAGCAAGGCGCAGCTCTTTCAGTTTTTATTTGAAGGAGAGAGTGCCATGATTCAGCCCAAGGATGAAGCGTGGTCGGTCGGCACACATCAGCACAGTTTTGCCGACCTCTTAAAGCAGAAGCTCAACGCGGTTGAAGACAGCATCGACATAACATTTTATTTAAGAGTGCTGGCACGCGAAGCCGCACATAGCCCAGAACTGAACGCCGCACGAGGTGCAAACGTATGATTACGCCCAATCACCCTATCTATTATGTTGCTCGTATTACACTGGAGTGTCAAAGCCCTTTAAGCATTAAGGCCGATGAGAGTGACCCAACATTGGACAGCACCCTTTTTCGAGATGCGCACGGCAATCCAACCATTGCAGGCACCAGTATTGCTGGCGTGTTAAGGCACTTGGCAGATGCACAAGGGTTGCCTAAAAGTCTGTTTGGTCAATCCGAAGGGGGGAGTGGTCAGACCCAAGACGGTCATCAGTTCTCACCCGTGCAGGTCAGCTTTGGCTTTGTGCACGATGCCTCTAACCAACCTTATATGGGCTCATTACAGGCTCGTCTTAATGACAAAGCAGATGATCTTATTGAATTTCTATCCGATGTAAAACCCATTTTGCGCGATCAAATTGCATTAACGGAGTACAGTGCGGCACAGGATCAGGGAAAATTTGATGTCTCAGCACTGCCCAAAGGCACCCGTTTTACTTTTGAGCTAGGGTTGGCAGCCACGCTAGAGGAGGAGCGCACCGCACAAGTTCACTGGCAACAACTGTTGGCTCTGGTGCACTGTCCGCTGTTTCGGCTCGGGGGATTAACCCATCGTGGCTTTGGGCAACTTAATGTGGTCGCGATAACACAGCAAGCGTTCCATTTTACTCAGCCAGATGCCATTGATCAGTGGCAGCGGTGGCAACGCCAATCCTGGAAGCCACAAGAGAGGTCGCAGGGGGCTTATGATTCGGCATCTGTCGACCAGTTCGAGCGTACAAAAACCATGACACTCTCTTTAAATGCCGAAGATTTTTGGCGCATAGGAGAGGGGGCAAGCCCACTGCAACGTTACAATAAAGAGCCTGATGCCAAGCCCTATACCGAAAGCGTGATTGTCTGGAAAAACCATCGTGCCACCCTTCAATTTCAGCAACTTACCGTGCCTGCGACGGGTATAAAAGGCGCGCTGCGTCATCGAACCCTATATCACTTGCGACGCTTAGCTCAAGATTGGAGCGGTTCTCTACAAGACAAGACGCTTGCCCCCCTATTTGGTATAGAAGCGGTTCATACAAAGAACCAAGGCAATGTGGGAGCCATCATAATTAATGACCTCTATCCAGAAATCATGCCAGAAGCGTTACCCAGCCGAGTTAAAGTGATGATGCACAATGCCATTGACCGTTTTACAGGGGGCACATTAAAGGGTGCGCTGTTTAGTGAAGAGCTTATCTATAAAGGCACTTTAAACTGTACTATTATTTTCGATCTAAAGCGTTTAGAGGGGGTGAGTGATCATCTCATGCAAGCCTTCATTTGTGCCATACAAGATTTAGGGGAGGGTCGGCTTGCCCTAGGAGCCGGAAGCTCCAAAGGGCACGGCTACTTTACCATCTCTCATTTAGCCGATATTGTTCAACAGCTGCACAACCTCAAAAATAAGGAGTCAGCATGAGTAAACTGCTTGAAATTTATCAAAACATAACCGAACAGTTGGCTGTAGAGTACCAGGTGGACTGGCCTAAAACACTTCAGCAAGCATCGCTTAAGGTCGAGTCACAAAAAGTACCTCTCAATCAACTTCATACGCAGTTAATCGCGTTCTCGCCCACCCAAGGTTGGTACCAAACACTTGATACCGTGCAAATTTTGGCGCTCAACAGCACGCTTAACCTAGAGACATCAGACCCTATTATTTGTGGCGAGTTTATTAATGAACAGGGGTGCAGTCTGCACATCCGACCACAAGGGGTACACCGTTTGGTGACCCTTTATACCCCAAATACGGGTGAATCATTGTTGAGTGCCAAATATAAGCACGTACTCCAGAGCCACGGGTTACCCAATGGAAAAGTCGCCATTTATAAACTCTACTGGGATATTAACGAGACCAAACAGCCTAAATACAGTCGCTTTCTAAAGATTCAGCAGGAGAAAAAATCATGAGCTTCTCTTCCCCCTATCGTTTTATCCCCCTTCCATCAAAGGTTATTTTTCCAGAGTGGCAAGCGATTGAGCATGATCAGCCGGATTGTAAAGGGTTTTGTGGCGAGATTACGCTCTCCATACAGAACCTGAGTCCGCTGATTATTGGAGATGAAGCGTCCGAAAAGGCGGTGCAACCTTTTTTTAAAGTCGAGCAAAATGGTCAGCGTCTTCCTGCTATTCCAGGGACCAGCATTAAAGGCATGTTAAGAAGTATTATTGAGTTAGCCACCTGTAGCGGTTTGCAAATAGAGGATAGCCAGTTCGCACAAAGAGACTTAACCAGTGCAAAAAATGAGTACATGACCACCATGCGGGGTAAAAAGTCAGGTTGGCTTAAGTGGAATGAAGTGCATAATCAGTGGTACATTTTTCCTTGTACAGAACGATATAAAACCATTAGGCACACAGAATCGGTTTCGCACAATGGTAAAAATGCGAATACGGATGTGTCTGAGGTTCTAACCGATTTTTTTGAGCAGCCACTCCACTCAATTGAGCACGCCAAAGCGCGTTATGAAATGATTGCTTCCGCAAAGCCCAAGGCAAAAAGAGTAGGTGCCAATATTGAGATCATTTCAGGTTACTACTTAGTGGTGACCAACCAACTGGAGGGCAGTACCAAGCGTAGAGAGTTTTTATTTACAGAGCCTAAAACTAAGGGTGAAACTAAGGGTAAAGTGGTTTCGGATGAGGTGTTTTGTCGTTTTCAAAAGGTGATGGATGACTCACAAACCGAAGTGGGCGCCGAGCATTGGCACTACTTAAAGGCGTTTGCAAAAGAGGGCATTCCAGTCTTTTATTTGGAGAACACAGCGCGGGAGATTACCTCTTTTGGACTTGCCAGTCTATACCGCCTACCCTATGAAAAAAGCATAGATGATCTGCTGCCCGAAGCGCAAAAAAAGAGCACCATCAACACCCAGTATGATTTTACCGAGCTCCTGTTTGGCACAACCGTAGACCCAAAGCACCCCCTTAAGAGTCGTAAAAAGAGCCGTAAAGGGCGAATCAATATTGCACTGGCAACCACTGAGCAGCCCGCAACATTTAAGAGCGTCTCGCTTGCGCTTGCCAGCCCCAAGCCCAGTTTTTATCCCGCCTACCTTAGGCAGGGGGTCGGGGAGGTAAAAACCTATAATACGGCACAAACCATTGCTGGGGCTAAAGTGTATCTGCCTAAAAAATCGGTTCAATCCTCACCCGAGGCAACCAATTCGCAGGGAGAGGCGTTAGAGAATATGCTTTCTCATGTGGAAGCACTGGTCTCTAACACCCAATTTAAAACCAAAATAAGAGTACACAATATACTGCCCGAAGAGATTGGTGCTCTGATTTGGGCAATTGAATTTGGTGAAAAAGTGCCGTCGAATTACGTCCATCTATTAGGCATGGGCAAACCCTATGGTTACGGAAAGGTTGCCATTAAAATAGAGGACTTGAGCCTGCAACCCAATGCACCGACTGAGCAACGGTATGATAAAGAGTACTTTTTAGAGCAGTTCTATCGGTTTTTAGGCGCACACGATATTTTGCAATCAGACACCTTAGCCGCGCTCAAGGTCGCGCATAAAGAGGGGCTGATTCCCGATCAAGAGCTTGGTTATCTCTCACTGGACATGGCAAAAAAAGTGAACGAATTTGCAGCGGTTATAAAAGCCAAAAAGGTACTTGACCCTCTGCCAATAGCAGACGAAAAGCAGAAGCTGGAAGCGCTTCAACAAACGCTGGCATCAAAAATTGAGCAGACTAAGCAGCATTACAGAGCGCAAGCAGTGCAACAAGAGCGGATAAAGCAGGCAGAACAAGAGAGAGAGATACAGGCTCAAAAAGCACAAGAAGATCAAGAGCGGTTAGCCCGCCGTAGTGCCTTAGAGGTTTTATTACAAGACCATTTGAAAGGGGAGATTACCAAGCAGTCGCTGACTCTGTTGATTGAAAATCCAAGCCTTTATCAAAATTTAAGTGAGGCAGAGCAAGAGGAACTTAAAAATAAAATAGAGGTGAACCCATGGTTTAAAAGCCTGAAGAAAAAGCGCAGTAACTGGCGTAAAAAGTTACCGGATCTATTGCTGTGAATCTCCCTGGTTTTCCCAATTTAACGGGCTTGGTTGTGACCTTAACATTTACCCGTGCCACAGCGTTTAATTTGATGCACGAGATGGCTGTAGATGCCTTTTTGCGTCATCTGCTGAATATTGGAGAGGCGTATACAAAACACCTGAGCATTATTACGCCAGAAAATGGTCGTCTGCACTACCGAGCGAGCGACCCATATCGTTTTGCCGTGATTGCACAGGGCAGTGAGCCAATGACTCAACCCATCTGGCAAACACTGATAACCCAACTACAAGGTTTGCCGCACACCGCACCTGTGACCGACTCAGGTGTACCACTGAAAGACAATGTTGAACTGCATAGCTTGCAAGATCTATTTGACGGGATTCCACTCGCCAGCGAAAAGTCACTCGATGCTTACACCGAACAGCGTGCGATGGAACAGGCACAAAGTTGGTTTATTGCCGCTCAGCTTGAGTCACAACCCATGCAGTTGACATGGACATGGCAAAGCTTGGTGCGCTTGCTAAAAGTAGACCATGCCGAATACCAAGGTGAGCAACGGTTTTGTCGAGACCGTCATGAAATAACCCCTTACTTACTGCTTAAACGGTTATACAGCACCCTCAGCAATATCAGTGAACAGTTTGGTGGCAGAGTAGGGCAAACCATTGTCGAGCACCATCATGAATGGCTGACCGAGCAAGCACGCTGTCTAGAAATAACACAAGCCGATCTCTACTGGATTGATACCCCCTATTTTGGCAAGGCGCACCAAAAAAATACCTTGGGCGGTATGGCAGGCACGTTTACCCTTACCTGCAAGCCAGGGGTGGAGCCTGGATTACTAAGCTTATTGATTCTTGGGCAAATGGTAGGTTTTGGACAGCGTCGAACTTCTGGACTGGGTAAATATCGTTTAAATCATGCCCTCAAGCAAAAGCATTTGGCACTGGGCTTGCAGGGGTGCCATGTATTACGGGCACAAAGCTTACAGATGCAGCTCACACAGCCACACTGGGTAAGTCGTGCCATACAGGAGACAGAGCAAAAGCCCAATATCGATACGTTGAGTGAACAAACACACGCGCAGATAAACAGCGCCATAGGGCAAATAAAAGTTAACCAGTATCGCACACCGCCTATGCGTGGTTTTACCATTCCTAAAAAAGATGGTGAAGAGAGGCTGCTTGCGGTGAGTCCGCTCTATGACCGAATTTTACAAAAGTCCGCTGCGCTAGTTCTCAACCCGGGTTTAGACGCCTTAATGGCACAAGGCTCATACGGTTACCGAAAAGGGTACAGTCGCCAACAGGTGCGTTACCAAATTCAAAATGCCTATCGAGAGGGCTATACCTGGGTGTATGAGTCGGATATTGAAGATTTTTTTGATTCTATTAACCGCAAACAACTCATTAATCGACTCAAAGCACTGTTTGGCGAAGACCCTCTATGGACACTGCTCGACGACTGGCTAGGGCAAGATATACACATAAACGGCACTATCATTGAGCGTAAAACCCATTGTCAAGGTGTGCCCCAAGGGTCGCCCTTAAGTCCACTGTTAGCCAACTTTATACTGGACGACTTTGACTCTGATTTAGAGCTGCATGGCTATAAGATGATACGGTTTGCTGACGACTTTATTATCTTATGCAAAAGTCAACATCAAGCACAGTTAGCCGCCAAAGCCGTTAAAGCTTCGCTTAATCAGGTGCAGCTTAAAGTGAATATAGACAAAACCCATATTGTTGAACTCAGTGAAGGCTTTCGTTTTTTAGGTTATCTGTTTCGAGAGGATCACGCGATTGAAGTTGCAGGGCAAAAATCGACCGGAAAAGTCACCTTTAGTGCAGAAGATGCCCCAAAAAATTTGCCAATTTGGCTGGCTAACTTAGGTAATAAACAAGCAAAGCCGATGGAAGGGGACGCGCTGCCTAAAACTTGTCACGGCAAAATAGAAGCGCAAGGTACGCATATTATACTGGCTGGAGATGCTCAAATTTTAACCACCGACAATCACAATTTAGTGGTTAAAAAAGAGGATAAGATTACCCATAAAGTCAGCTGGGAGCAGTTGCAAGCGATTACTTTAATTGGGTTGCACCACATGACCCTTCCTGCACAACACCAAGCGCTTAAAAACCGCATACCTGTGCATATGGCCGACAGAAGTGGTACTTATCTTGGTGCCTTAACCAGCTTTACCCCCGCGCAAAATCACTATAAAAACTGGTTTATTCAGCTGCAAATGAGTGACAGTACCGATTTTGCACTGCAATTTGCCAAAAAAGTTGTGCACTCTCGTATTCATAATCAAAAACATACCCTGTTTAAGCGAACAGCACATCGTAAGCAGCTACAATCGAGTTTTGCCAAGTTCAAAACACTGCTCTATAAAGTAGAAACCGCCAAAAGCCTAGCGACTTTGAATGGGCTAGAGGGCGCAGCAACCCGAGAGTATTTTAAGCAGTTAAACCTGTTTTTGCCCAGCTGGGCACACTTTAAAAAGCGCAGTCGTCGTCCCCCCTTAGATCCATTTAATGTGCTACTCTCACTTGGCTACACTATCTTATACAGCCATGTGGACAGTATTTTACAAAGTGCAGGTTTTATGACCTGGAAAGGGATCTACCATCAGCAAAGCCCAGCCCATGCGGCACTCGCTTCTGATATTATGGAGAGTTACCGCCATATTGTTGAGCGCTTTGCCATCTATGTTATTAACCACAAACAGATTAAAGAGAGTGACTTTAGAAGCGAGACCGATGCTTACCAGAAACAGAGTGTTCGGTTAAGTGCAGAGGGGCGCAGGCGTTATGTGAGTGGGCTCATTAATCGCTTTCAGCGGTTTCGTAAAACAGAGACACTGCATCAGCACCTATTTGCGCAGAGCCAGAGCCTAAAGCAAGCCATGCAAGCACAAACACTCAAGCACTTTACCCCTTGGAAGGAGTTAAAGTAGTGAAGCACTATCTTATCTGTTTTGACATACAGCATGATAAAACACGAGCAAGGCTATCACGGTTACTAGAAAAATATGGGCAACGGGTGCAAGGTTCGGTATTTGAGTGCAGTTTTAAAACCCATGATCGAAAGGTTGCCTTGGAGATTAAAATAAAACGCATATTACAGCAGTCCAAGTATGAGGAGAGTAATGTGCGTTTTTACAACCTGAATAAGGAGACCATAAAGCACAGTCATGATATTAATGGCAACCAAATTGCCCAGCTGCCAGCCGTTGTCGTATTATAACGATCCCCTTGTATTTTGATTATGTAAGGGATCTAGTATCTGTTCCGCCACAGAGTGTTGTTTTGTTTAAAAAAGGCGCGGAGCCATGTTAAAATACTGTATAATCAATTAGATGGGTCGCTTACTTAATGTTTTTTCAACAAAAGTGTTGCGGAAGATTGATCTTTCAAGAAAAAGTTTGTTAATCGAGAGGGTAAAATGTTTAAACATTTCAAAAAATTACTCAAATTGGATCTGGTTCGGAAATGGAGTTGTAACCCCATAAAAAATAACGTACTATTTTAGGTGGAGTTCGAACCCACCTAAGCCGAAAGGCTGTTAAGACGCACTGTTTTGAAAGTGTCTCTGTATCTAAATATGTTCGAACCCACCTAAGCCGAAAGGCTGTTAAGACCTTGCTCCACGCCTTCTGGAAAATTCAGTTGTGGCGTTCGAACCCACCTAAGCCGAAAGGCTGTTAAGACATCGAATGGCAGAGGCGAATAAGGCCTTCTCTCAGTTCGAACCCACCTAAGCCGAAAGGCTGTTAAGACTCTTCCTGCCCGCATACGCTGTATCGCCTGTTGAGTTCGAACCCACCTAAGCCGAAAGGCTGTTAAGACCTTTTACATACTCCATACGTATTGGAGGTTGATTAGTTCGAACCCACCTAAGCCGAAAGGCTGTTAAGACTTTTTTCAGGTTTGGCACTAATTGCCCGCTTTGTGTTCGAACCCACCTAAGCCGAAAGGCTGTTAAGACCGTATGCATTAGCGAACGCATTTCCGTATTTTAGTTCGAACCCACCTAAGCCGAAAGGCTGTTAAGACAAACTTAGTTGTCATTAATGGAAAGCCATCTACCAGTTCGAACCCACCTAAGCCGAAAGGCTGTTAAGATCCAATTGCCATCGCTTAAAATTGCATTACTTTCAGTTCGAACCCACCTAAGCCGAAAGGCTGTTAAGACACATCACCTGTCAACTGTAAACGACGCTTGATGTGTTCGAACCCACCTAAGCCGAAAGGCTGTTAAGACGTATTTTTCAGTTACAAGAGTAATAATGGAATGGTGTTCGAACCCACCTAAGCCGAAAGGCTGTTAAGACTCTTTTAGAGAGTTTATTTCTAAACCATTTACTTGTTCGAACCCACCTAAGCCGAAAGGCTGTTAAAGATAAAAGGGGACGCTACCCTTTTTGAAGGGCGGTTTTAGTAGATTTTGGGTTGTATAGTTGCTATGTTAAACGGTATTTATTGTTGAAATAGGGTGGTTTTGTTATGGGTGATGGTGTAAAGGCGTATAAGCCAACATTGCGAGATTATTTTAGAGAGGATTTATGGCTAATTGTCTGTTTGGTTGCTTTATTTTTGCTTGGTCTGTTTGTTCTGTTTTGCGTTCAGGGGGTGGCTGGATTTGATTGGGCGAGTTTGATCTTTGGGTTTGTTCCGGTGGTGCCGATGGGATTGGTTTGGTTTTTGTTACGTAAACGGCGTTGGGTGGATGCGCTGCCTATTTATTTGAAAGTTACCTTAAAGAGTGACCAAGATCGGTTATTGGCTGTTGTGCATTATGTTCCCATGCAGACGGGAATGGATGTGCGTCAAATTGCACAGTCGGTGTTGCGTAAGGTGAATAATGGACAAAATTTAGTGGGGTTGGAGCCGTTTATTCGTCCTGAAAATTATCGTGAGGATTTGGTTCGAATTGATTGTTCTGATCGAGATTCTAAGCTAAACAGTGGCAAGCCATTTGAGCTGCGTGAGGTGGGTTTGGTTACGGAGATGGATAAGGAGAGTGCGTTGTTGAGAGAAATTCCCGACGGGGAGTCTTTTTGTTGGACACCGTTGTTTGGGGCGGATAAGCCTGAGCGTGTTTCGTCTGATTTGAGGTGTGGGTAGTGCGTGCGGTGTTGGGTTCTGAGGTGCATATTTGTACGGTGGGTGAGGCGGTTTCTCCAAATTTAGCGCCTATATTGGATCGGCGATTTGGGGTGAAGCGTGTGGTGTTGATACATACGCCTGATTTTTTAAAGAGTGCTCAATATTTGGAGCAGGTGTTTCGCAATTATCAGATCTCGACGGAGTATTACTGTATTGAATCGGCATTTGATTTTGAGTTGATTTTAGGTGCATTGGAGCCGTTGTTTTTATCGTTTAAGGGGGGAGAAAAACCACATATTAATATTACGGTGGGCACAAAATTGGTTTCGTTGGCGTTGTTTGAGCTGGCTTCTGCGTTGGATTTTCCGGTGTATTATGTGGATCGTTCGGACTCTGTTTTGTATTTGTTGCCAAGAGAGGGTGGAAAGTTTGCTTTGCAAGATAGGGTAAAAATAAAGCCTTTTTTATTGGCAAATGGGGTTCAGGTTGTTTCAACAGCGGAGCCGATATCGGATCCAGAGATTCGAGCGTTGTTGGATGCGCTGGTTGAGCGAATGGCGTATTTTGCGCCTGCCATTTCTAAGCTAAATTATTATGCGTATACGGCACGAAATAAGACGTTGGTTTCAAAGCGTATTGAGGGTGAGAGTTCTGTGTTTGATGCGCTCGTTGCTCGATTTGAGGCAACTGGTCTATTGGCGTATCGGGCGGATAAGCTCCATTTTCGGGATGAGGCGGCGCGTTTTTTTGCAAATGGCGGTTGGTTGGAGACATTTTTATTTCATAAAATTAAGCAGCTTAGTCGTGAGGTCGTGGAAGTTCAGGATAATTTATCGGGAGTGGCACTGGAGGATATGGGGGGGGTAAAAAATGAGATTGATAATATGGTGTTGTGTAATAACAATATTTTTTTAATTGAGTGTAAAACGAAGAAGTTGAATAAAAAAGGGTTGCCCGATGGGGGGATGACTCCTGCGATTTATAAGTTGGATTCGCTTATGAGTACGCTGGGAGGGGTGATGGGACGTGGCATGTTGGTGTCGATGTATGAACTGACCGCTTCGGATCTTAAGAGAGCGAAGAGAGAGGGGATTGTGGTGGTTAGTTTGGGTGATCTGAAGTCAATTAAGCGGCATTTAAAGCGGTGGCTTGTGGGGCGATGAGAAGGTATTTGGTATCAAGACATGGTGTGGCGCTGGATTGGGTGAGCGCTCAGGGTTTTGTGGTAGATGAAGTGTTGAGCCATTTTGATGATGCGTGTTTGGAGAGGGTGCAAGCGGGGGATGTGGTGATGGGGACGCTGCCGATTCAGATTGTTGCGGAGTTGACGTTAAAAGGGGTGTGTTACTACCATTTATTGATTCCTCTCACTTCTGAATTACGTGGACGAACTTTAACATTGGAGGAGCTTAATTCGTTGGATGTACAGTTGGTGGCGTTTACGGCAAAAAAGATTTTTCAGGTTAAGGGGGCTTTGGATGAGAGGGTGGATGGATAGCAGGGGGGGGGTTATAGTCTTTTATGCACTTTTTTTGTGCAAAATGGTTTTTATTGTTCGTAGATTTCTGTTTTTAAGGGGTGGTTTTTAGAATTAAATTGGCTGGCTTTTTGTAACTTGTTGAAAACAAATTAATAAATGTTAGTTGGTCTATTCTGTTCTTGTTTTTTGCAGTAAATTTTTGTTTTAAATTTTTTTGATCAAAAAAAGGATTCAACCCATGAAAAAAACGTTTCAACTTAAAAAGCTTTTAGTGGCGGTCGCGATGACCTCTTCTGCAACGATGATGATGGCGCCTGTGGTGGCTCAAGCAGGTGTTTCGGCGAATGTTGGTATGGTGTCTAACTATGTGTTTCGTGGGGTAGAGCAGAGTGGTGAAGCTTCTGCCTCGGCTGGTTTAGATTATGAGAATGACTCTGGCTTGTATGTCGGTACATGGGTTGCAGATGTTAATAATGGCTTAGAATATGACTTGTATGCAGGTTGGTCGGGTGAAGTGAAGGGGGTTTCTTTAGGGCTAGGGGGAACTTATTTTGGGTATACCGAAGCGGACTTTGATCAGCCTTATAAAGAGTTAAATCTTTCGGTTGGTTTTGCGGGTGTGACCTTAGGTTACGATAAAGGGGTGCATGAAGTTGTTGTAAAGGATGAAGATTATTCTCATGCTTATATCAGTTATGAGCGCAACAATTTCTCGGCCACTTATGCTGTGTATGATGCGAATAATGATGTCAATAATGATGCCATTAACTATTTAGATTTAGGCTATTCGATGGAGTTGTCAAAAGGGCTAGATGGTTCAGTGAACTATCTTTATACTTCGCCTGAAGACTCTGCACAAGATCCTAAAGCGTATTTGATTTTAGGGATCTCTAAGTCGTTTGATGTGATGTAAGCGAATATACTTTTAACAAAGTGAGACCTTTGCACGAAAGGATGCACGGATAAAAAAGGCTGAAATACGCCTGATTTTTGTTGAAAATCTTGCGAATACCTAGGTATTCACTACGATTTCCGCCTCAATCAGCCAAATTTCATCCTTTTTTTCTCTCGCGCCCCTCTCGTGCAAAGGTCTCAAAGTGATTAAAAAGGGAGCGTAAGCTCCTTTTTTTATGGAAAAATTATTTCGAATCGATTTTTTAAATGGGTTTTTGCGGATAATTAAACAACCATGGTAATCCATAGGTAGAATGGGGATATTAGTTTTATTCT
>JALSJT010000070.1 GCA_026989175.1 Thiomicrorhabdus sp.
CTGCTGGAATGTCTAAGGTGGCGGCTTTTTGCTTGGCCTCATCCACAAAGCCAACCAAGTCACGCCCAGAAACGTTGGCAACCACCACCGAGAAACGTTTACTCTGTTCACGTTTAATCGAAACAGGACCATCCGCTTCCACCGCATCGACCAATTGACTCAACATCACTGAACGCATGCCCGCTGGGGTCTCAACGGTAATCGGTTGTTGTAGCATTTCTGAGATTGACGACTTATACGATTCGGGCGCACGAATCATCAGTGGAATACGACGAATTCCTTCATACAATACACCCACTTCTAAACCATTAATTTGCGTCCGTAAGGTTTTTTCAACCTCATTGACCGTTAAGCCTAAACGTCCTGCCATCTCCTGATTAACCTTCAGTTGCAGATAACGTAGTCCTTCATTGGTTGAGGTAAAAACATCTTCTGCGCCCTCAATGGTTTTCACCATTGTTACCATTTTTTTAGCGACTTCATTCAGCTCAACTGGGTTATCACCAAAAATCTTAATGGCGACATCCCCACGTGCACCAGTCAGCATCTCATCCACTCGCATTTGAATTGGCTGAGTAAAGGCATAATTAATCCCGGGGAACTGCGTTACCAAGACTTGACGAATCTCTTCAATCAACTCTTCAGTGGTCTCCATTCGCCACTCTTCTTTGGGCTTAAAAATTAAAAAGCTATCGGTATCATTTAGACTCATCGGATCCAGTCCAATTTCATCCGAACCCACTCGCGCCACAATTCGAGTCACTTCTGGTACCTGCTCCATAATCGCTTTTTGAATCCGTAAATCCATCTCATTTGAGGCGGCTAAACTGATCGAAGGCGTTTTTTCAACCTGTAAAATCACCGTCCCTTCGTCCATTTGTGGAATAAAGGTTTTCCCCACTTGAGTGTACACAAACCCAGCAAACAGCAATGCAACAACGGCCGATCCGACAATAATCCGATCATTCACCAAGCTCCACTGTAAAACAGGTTTATACCCTGCTTCCAGCTTACGCACCAACCATGGTTCTTGATGTGATGCTTTGCCTAAAATAAACGAAGACAGCGTTGGAATCACCGTCAAAGAGAGCAATAACGCACTCCCCAATGCAAAAATAATGGTTAATGCCACTGGCACAAACAGCTTACCTTCCAGCCCTTCTAGGGTCAGTAGTGGCAAGAAGACCGTCATAATGATTAAAATACCTGAAATAACAGGAACCGAAACCTCTTTTAAGGCTCTAAAAATAATGTGCATTTTCGGCAGGTGACCCTGCTTCTTTTTAGCATCTTTCTCTTGATGAGAGACGATATTTTCAACCACCACCACGGCGGCATCTACCAGCATACCAATGGCAATCGTTAAGCCACCTAATGACATCAAGTTTGCCGATAGACCAAACCAGCGCATTAAAATAAAGGTCATCAGTGCCGCTAACGGTAAAATCAGAGCAACGGTAATGGCGGCTCTTACATTGCCAAGAAAGACCAATAACACAATCAGTACCAGCACCACCGCTTCCAGCATGACCTTAGAGACACCAAAAATAGCGGTATTCACTAAATCACTACGATTATAAAAGACACTCACTGAAATCCCTTCTGGAAAGGCGGGTTCTAACGCTTTTAAACGATCTTCAATCCCAGCCACAACATCACGTGCATTTGCGCCTTTAAGCGCCATAACTAAACCTTGTACCGCCTCACTCTCTCCGTTTTGTGTGACCGCACCATTACGATACAGCGCATCAATTTCGACCTTAGCAAGGTCTTTAACCGTAATCGCCACGCCATTTTTATAAGCCACCACAATTTTTTCGATATCGGTTAACGATGCCAAGTTCCCTTGGGTACGCACCAAAATGACCTCTTCTCCTTGATTTAAACGACCCGCACCATCATTTTGGTTGTTCTCTTCAAGCGCCGAAGTTAACTGTGCCAAGGAGATCTCAGTCCCCATCAGTTTTTGATAATCTGGCTTCACCACAAAGGTTTTGACCAAACCACCTAACATATTCACATCCGCCACGCCGGGTACCGAACGTAATGCTGGACGAATTACCCAATCCAATAGGTCTCGTTTTTGCATGTTGTTTAAGGCGTCACCCTCAATGGTAAACATAAAGATATCACTTAGAGGGGTCGATAACGGCGCCATCCCCCCCTCAACTCCATTCGGCAGATCAATCCCGCCTAAGCGTTCCGCAACCAGTTGACGAGCCCAATAAATATCGGTGCCTTCCTCAAAGTCTAACGTAATATCGGCAATACCATATTTGGCAAGTGAACGTAAGACACGCTGTTTAGGTAACCCTAATAGCTCCTGCTCTAAAGGCGCAATTACGCGCTGTTCCACCTCACCAGGCGTCATACCTTGCGCTTTAAAAATGATCTTCACTTGAGTTGGAGAAACATCTGGAAAGGCATCAATTGGCATTTTTTGAAATGCCTGCCAGCCACCCGCAACCAACGCAAAGACAATGAGAACCACCAAGGTTCTTTGTACTAAAAAAAACTGTAGAAATTTTGCTAACATAATAAAGTCCCTTGCGTGTTACGCATCGCTCTCTTGAGCGACATCAAAAGCCGATTTAATCGCCGTAGCCCCTTTTACAAATACCTGCAAGGTATTTGCTAAACTTGATTCCTCTTGTTGCAAAGAGAAGTAGAGTTGATGGTTCTGAATATTCATCACCGTAATCACTTTTGGCTCGATCACATCACCCGTCTGAATAAACACCACGGTCTCTCCCTCAAACTGACTGATCGCATTGGCAGGAATTTGATAAACATTCGGTGATGACAGTAAGTCTGATGACATTAAAAAACGAATTTGAAACCGTTGCCCTGGTCGAATACCATGCCCTTCATTTGCGACCTCAACATGTACATCAACGGTTTGCGTCACGGCATCCACGGCAGGATCAATAAACTCAATGAGTGCCATGCCAACCGAGGTAATTTCCGCTTTCTGTCCCGCTTTAAGACGATTCGCCAGTGCAACGGGTACTTTTACATTTAATAAAATAGAGTCCGTTTCACCCAATGAAAACAAAGGCTGCTGGCTGGCAACTCGCTCACCTAAACGGGTTTTTAAATCAAAAATCTTTCCATCAATGGGCGAACGAATCAACAAGACAGAAGACTGAATTGACTGAGAGTTAAGCAAACGTTTAATGCTCTCCTTAGGAAAACCCATGAGCTTTAGTGACGTTATTTGCTGATTTTTTTCAGCCTGAAACTTATCCACATCGGCCTGTGCTTGTTGCAATGCCTTTGCCGAAGCCACACCACTTTGACGCAATTTTTTTATACGCTTTAGTTCATTTTTAAGCACATTTAAATCCGAAGAGACCGATAGTAATTGAGACTGCAAAGCCAATAACTCGGTACTTTCAATTTCAACAATCACCTGACCTTTAGAGACCGAACCATGCACCACATTTAAACGCGAAATTTTGCCTGACAAAGGTGCCGACAAAGTACGAATCGCATTCGGGTGAAACATTGCTTGGGCAGGAAAGGTCTGTGTTGGAAACTGAGCAATTTTTTTAGCCTCCGCCACCTGTAGTCCTAACGTTTGATATTGCGCTTTGGTTAACGTCAACTCATTGGCACTCACTTGAAACGATAACAACAACGCCATCATCGCGCCGGTTACGACTTGCTTACTACCGATTTTTTTTGTCCAGTTCATCATCACTTATTTCCTCTTTCTAAAACGGTTGACGAGTTACCCTGCATAACAAGCGGGTACCCTTTTACTTGATTGGCATTCGCAATCGTTTGATCTAAACTTGCGTTAGCCA
>JALSJT010000071.1 GCA_026989175.1 Thiomicrorhabdus sp.
TGTACCCACTCAATGCCTTGTGCTTTTAGGCGGGTTAAAATGTCTTGATAGGTGGCTAATAATTCTGGCAGTAGGGTGAGTTTATCTTGTCCAAACCCTTTGTCTTGCGCCAAGTAAAGGTAGGTAAGCGGGCCAATTAAGACGGGTTTTACCGTGGCGGAATCACTGTCTTTGGCGATGATTTGCGCTTCTGCCACTTCATCAAACAGGCGGGTATCGGTAATGGCAAAAGTTTGGTTTGCGTTTAACTCGGGCACAATGTAGTGATAGTTGGTGTCAAACCACTTTTTCATGTCACAGGCGTAGTCCGCTTTGGAGTGGTTATTTTCATGTTCGTGACCGGCACAGCAACCATGTCCATCGTCACTGGGCGCACGGCCTCGTGCCATACGGAAGGCGATTTCAATATCATAGGTTTCTTGTTTAAAGCGGTTGGGAATCACGCCCAATAAGGTACTCATATTGAGCATTTGATCGTAATAGGCAAAGTCATTGACAGGCAGTAGTTCAATGCCGGCATTGAGTTGGGTTTGAAAGTTTTGGTAACGAATTTCGCGCGCGGTGTTTTCTAAATCGCTTAAGGCGCTTTTTCCCGCCCAGTAAGATTCCAGTGCAAATTTGAGTTCGCGTTTATCGCCAATGCGGGGGTAGCCTAAGTTATGAATTTTCATGGTTGTATTTCTTCCTTTACGGGTCATTTTGTGTGGAGAGATGATAGAATTGATTGAATATGAAATCAAACGAATAAAATTCAGTAATATATGAATTTTATTCATGTGTGTAGTCGATAGGGGGAGAGAGAATTTATGTTGGAGTTAAAACACTTAAAAACCATTCAGGCATTGGCGCAAAAAGGGTCGGTCAATAAGGCGGCAGATGCGTTATTTATGACACAATCGGCGTTATCACATCAAATTAAACAACTTGAAAGCACCTATGATCTCAAGTTGTTTGAGCGAAAAAGTAATCCGTTGATTTTAACGTCTGCGGGTAAAACGTTGCTTAAAACGGCACAAGAGGTGTTGCCAAAGCTGGCGCAAGCGGAGGCGACTTTGCAGGCGTTTGCCAAAGGGGAGCAGGGGCGATTGTTTATTGGGGTGGAGTGTCATACTTGTTTTGAGTGGCTGTTGCCGATGGTGCGGTTGTATCAGCAGATTTGGCTGGATGTCGATTTAGACATTACCAATAGTTTGAACCAGAGTGCTTTGCAAAACTTGATTGAGCGAAAGCTGGATTTGGTGATTACGTCCGATCCCATCGAGAGCGATCAACTGAATTATCACTCGTTGTTTGGTTTTGAATTGCGATTGTTGGTGCCGGTAAATCATGTATTAGCAAAGAAACAGTGGGTGGAACCGAGTGATTTAACCCGTGAAACCCTGATCTGTTACCCGGTATCGGAAAATAAATTGGATGTCTTTAAACGTTTTTTAAACCCTGCGGGATTAAAGCCCAAAGCGATTCGCCACTCTGAAATGACCATGATGATGATGCAGTTGGTCGAAAGCCAACGAGGCGTTTGTGTCTTGCCAAAATGGCTGGTAGACAGTCAACCCGAGTTTGCCCATCTGCCGACGATTAAGTTAGGCAAAGAGGGGTTATGGTCAACCCTGTATGCGGCAACGCATGTGGCATCAGAGAACCAACCCTATATTGTTGATTTTATAGATAAGATGGCAAACAAGATTGAACACCATAATAAACGGTAAAAAAACGGCAGGGCGCGCGCTTGTATGAGTGCGCCTCTTACCGCTCTGAACCCCTTAAAATATTATTTAGCGAGCATATCGAAAATTAGGTGAATACGATCTCCATCTGAATCATTGTGGGCTCCGTGGGCTTTGTTGTTGTCAAACCACCATAACTCACCCTCTTTCATTCTGAGCTCCTCATCTTCACAGGTTAAAAAACTGCCATCGTTGCTTCTTAAAACAAGGTGGTAACGATCACGTTTTTTATAGTAATCTCCGCGATCGATATGGGGATAAACTTTACAGCCAGCCTTTAAGTTTACGACTTTTGCTCGCCCCATTTCAGCGTTGTGTTCTTCTGCAAATTTTTTGATAAAATCGACGATGACTGGAAACTCTTTTGAAGTGGTCGTAAAACGACTTTCATGTACATCTCGGCGTTTTCGACCATTAATCTTGGATTTTACGAGTCCTCTTATTGGGATGGAGCGACTCTCTTTTTGTACGGGGATCTTGTCTTGTCGGCCGGTTGATTTATTCCAAATTTCTGGATCTCTATCAAGTTCATCAAGGATGGCTTGAGTATCAATATCTGAAGCAATTAATTTAAAGTTTTTCATAGGTATAAATCCTCTTAGAGGCCTTTTCATGAGTAGGGTTGGCTATAAAAATAGGATAAAATTTAACCTTTTTTAACCATGTGATACCTTTCATGAAAAAGCTTTTTGTCATAATGTAAACACGCTTAATACTGTCATTAACATTGTTAAATTAAATACACTGGAGTTAGTAAAATTAACTAGCGTGAGCATATGGTAGCGTAGTTGTCATTAGGTTGTTGTGAGCAGGAAATGAAGATTTGATGAGTATAAAGTGAAGATTTGATGAAATAAAAGGCTGAAAAAAAAGGGGGCGCTACCCTTTAAATACGTCATTTGTTAAAAAAAAGGGACGCTACCCTTTAAATACGTCATTTGTTTAAAAACAAGGGGTTATAGGTCGTTGTGGGTGGGTATTATAAGGGGGCAGGAATTTTTTTAATTTAAACCTTACCCCTTGTTTAAACCAATAAAATGCAACAACGCATGTTGAATCAGAGAATCAACCCTTTTTTGTTCATTTTTTTTCGTTTTAAATGGATTTGAGTCAAGCAGGGCAACCACAGGGGATTGCCCCTACGGGGATAACCGTTCTTAATCAATCAACCTTCTTCTCTGGCACTTCGGTACTGTTAAACGCTTCGCTCATTTTTAGTCCAGTAAGTCCGTTAATCGCACGCCATAGGTAGTAAAAAACGGCCATCATCATGAGCATGGAGGGAATGGCAATGACTGGGTAGCTTAATAGAGTGAGCTGTCCTAACTCTTCGTTAAACTCTGGACTGCCCGCTGGACTTACGACGATCCATGTGGCGAGAATGTAGTTCATTACCGCAGAGAAGAAAAAGGTTCCGCCTAATAAATAGGTACCCATTAAGAGACGCGCTTCAAATTTTTGAGTGTTACCGGACTCTTGTAATTTCGCTTCAATTTTATCGACCTGCATGATCTTAGGGTTATAGAGTAAGGTTTTAATGAGCGGGTAACGGGTTTTGGTTGAAATAATGACCGCTAAACCAATAATGCCTGGAATCGCTGCTTCTTTAATTGCCAGCCATTGGGTGTCGAGTTCTAGTAGGCCTATCCCGCCAGTGAGTAAAACACTGATTAATCCCAGTAGGGCAATAAAGTTAAACTTACGATACTTAATCAGTTCAAACAGTCCCCACGCGATGGGAAAGGCTAGGGCGGTGACTAATGCGCCTGCGGCGCCAAGGTCTTGTTCGCCACTGAGTTTCATGAGAATCACCGAAGGGATGACGATACTCACCAACAGATCAATCATGGGGCGGGGTTTGTGGGTTGGGATGTTTTGAGAAGGTGCTTGGTTCATGTAAAAATCTCTTAAGGGCGAACAACGGGTTGTTTTTCGGCGATCCAGCGTGTGATGCCATCGCGCACATTATACACTTGTGTATAGCCAAGTTTTTCAACTAAATG
>JALSJT010000072.1 GCA_026989175.1 Thiomicrorhabdus sp.
CGTTGCAGTGCGCTCTTTACTCGCTCTACACTGGTTTCTGTCACCAGCATTTGCACCATACCCTGCAACTCGCCAATCACCTCTTTATTTTCTAACCAAGGCGTCAGTAAACGCAACATCGCTTCAAACCCTTGCAAATACCACTGGCTTCTTAAGTTCCAATCGGCGGTGATTAATGGGTGCACAGTTCCAGCTAAATTTCCGGATGCTTGCGTTGCAACCTCCGATTCGGCTTCCAATACCGTCACCTGCCACCCCGCCTTGGCCAGTTGATAAGCGACACTGGCACCGGCAAGCCCTGCGCCGACCACTATCGCTTTGCCTGTTTTAATTGGCTCGGGACGGCAAAACCACGGCGCTTTTGAGTGAAATGGCCGTACTCGCTCCAGCTGGCCAAAACACATCTCACGTTTTTTGCCATAGCCACTGGCTTTTTGCACTGAAAAGCCAGATTTTTGCAGAGCACGGCGTACCTCTCCTGCGGCGGTAAAGGTTGCAAAGGTGGTCTGCTCATGACTTAAACGCGCCATCTGTTGATACAGCGCGGGTTGCCACATCTCAGGATTTTTACTCGGGGTAAAGCCGTCCAAAATCCACGCATCCACTTGGCTACTCGGAGAGGCATCACACTCAGGAAGCCCTTGTAGTACATCGCCAAACCATAAGGTTAAACGCACGCGACCTTCAAATAACCAGAGATCATGCCAACCTGGCATTAACAGTGGGTACTGAGCTTTTAACGCGTCGGTTACCCCCTGAAACTGCGGATAATGTTGGTGTACCCGTTCAATGTCTGCCCAGTGCATAGGATATTTTTCAAACGATAGAAAATGCAGTTGATGACCCGTAGGGCTATGATGCAACCAGTGCTGCACCACCACTAAAAAATTAAGCCCTGAACCAAACCCTGTCTCTGCCACTCGAAAAACCTTGCCCGCGTGTGACTGAGAAAAACGTTCAACAAGCTGATTAGGCTCAATAAAGGTATGCTCTACCTCTGCTAAACCATCGTCACTGGAAAAATAGTAGTCGTCAAACTGCGTAGAATGCGGTACGAACTCATCTCGCCAAGTTACATTTGCTGTCACTAATTTTTCAAACATCATAAATACCTAGCACCAAGTTAAAACTGCTTATCTCTAAAAAATAAAGGTTGCGATCAGTCATGTTTTTTCATCATATTTGTAGTGAAAACATGCGTGAAGTGTTACGGTAGGGGGTGTATTTTTCGATCCAAACAACGGCTAACCGTATGAAATCTATCCCCTCTTTATTGCAATTACGACGCCAACTGAAACAGCAACAACATCGTGCGTTCGTTATTTTAAGTGGCTCTTATTCGTGGCAGTGCACCTTACTCAAAGACTTGTGGACGGACAGTGAGTCACTTTTATGGATTGGTGAAACCGAAAAAAATATTCAAACAGTGATTCAAGCCAATCTCACGACCATTGAGCACACCCGAATCAGTGACTTATTAGGGCAAGAGACCGACTCGGTTATTGTCGATGCCCAAGCAGGCTTAAGTGCCAACACCCTCGGCATCGCCTCTGGCATGATTCGAGCGGGGGGGGTATTTATTTTACTCACTCCAGAAGTTGATCGATGGTCAACGCTGCCCAACCCAGACAACCAGCGGTTTTTAAATAGCCCTTATCAAATAGAGGATGCTAATCCCTATTTTACACAACACCTTATTCAGCAGTGGCAAAAAGAGTCTAAAACCCCAGCCATTTGGTTGCATGAAACCGAAAATAAGGCGGCTAACACCCCTTTCATGATTCCAAAAGCATTACAAAACACGCTCAATGTAAACACCAAAACTTCCCCCCCCTCTTTGCCAACAGAAGATCAAATAGAGGCTATCCAAGCGATTGATTCGGTGGCGTTTGGTCACCGAAAACGTCCGTTGGTTCTCAGTGCCGATCGTGGGCGTGGTAAAAGCAGTGTGCTTGGTTTGGCAGCGATTCACTGTTTAATAGAGGGAAAGTCACATATTGTAATAACCGCTAGCCGACTTGAGCAAGCCAAAGTCGCTTTTACACAAGCGACTCAAGCACTCGTCGCTTTGCAAGCCACCCTCCCTATTACCACCATCACACAACAAACAGGACGCATTGCATTTGAACTAAAGGGTCAAAGTAAATGCTTTGAATTTATTGCGCCTGACCAACTTATTATTGATGCGACAACCGCTGATATTCTAATGGTGGATGAAGCCGCGCACTTACCCACGCCAATGTTAACCGAACTGTTAAAACAGCATCACCGAATGGTCTTTGCCACCACTTTGCATGGGTATGAAGGCTCGGGAAGAGGCTTTGAATTACGCTTTAAAGAGACGTTAAATCAACGGACACCGGACTGGAAAAACCTTCATCTAAACACCCCCATTCGCTGGGCAAAAAACGATCCATTAGAAGCTGCGATCAATCATGCCCTGTTTTTAGATATGGAAGATCACAACACTCCGTTATTAGATCACCCACCCGCCAGTACTTTGATTGACCCCAATATTGAACTCACTGAAATTCCAGCGACGACACTCTTAACAGACAAACTGCAATTTCACACCCTATTTCGACTTTTAGTGCAAGCCCACTATCAAACCAGCCCCAATGATTTACAGCTCTTACTCAGCGCACCCAACTTAAAAATTGTGGTGGCAAAACAGCATGAACAATTAATTGGCGTGGTACTTTGTGTCGAGGAGGGAAAAATCATGCCCACAACTAAACGAGCGCACGGGCATTTAGTGCCACAACTGCTAGTAAAACACTATGCCCTTTCTGACTTTTTAATGCTCTCTAGCTGGCGTATTATGCGCATTGCCGTCCACCCTCAGGTGCAACGAGAGGGCATTGGAAAGCAGCTGTTAAACTATGTAAGACATCTTGCCACACAGCACCGAATTGATTATTTAAGCAGCAGTTTTGGCGCACAAAAAAACCTGTTACCCTTTTGGTTTGAACAAGGCTACCAGCCCGTACATGTGGGGGTTAAACGTGATAAATCCAGTGGCAGCCATAATATGGTGGTTACCAAAGCGCTTACTCCAATGGCACAACAAGCAATTGCCAGTATTCAACGTGCCTTTCAAACGCAGTTTCCTCATTTGCTCATGGAGTCATTGCCACATTTCTCTGCACCCATGGTAGTAGAAGTTTTAAAAACCTTTCGCTTTAAAAGTTCCCCCCCCTACCTAGAAGAGGCGGTTAACCATTTCAGGCTCGGTCAACGTGTCTATGAATCGGTGAGTGGGCAACTATGGGAGTGGAGCATCCGTCACGGACATCTACTCGCGTTAGCCCCCGAAAAAGAACAGACTGTTTGGTGTGATAAAGTACTCAAAAAACAGTCTTGGGCAAAGGTGGCACAACAGCATAAACTCGCGGGGCGAAAAGCGGTTGAAACAGCACTTATTACGCTATTAACGAACACCCCCCTTTCCATCAAAAAGAGTTCGTGTACCAAGGTGGAGTCTATTCCTGATTATAGTCGTTTTCAGTTTATTTAAAATGAGACCTTTGCACGAGAGGGACGCGAGAGAAAAAAGAGATAAAATTTGGCTAATTGAGGCGGAAATCGCAGGGAATACCTAGGTATTCGCAAGATTTTCAACAAAAATTAGGCATATTTTAGC
>JALSJT010000073.1 GCA_026989175.1 Thiomicrorhabdus sp.
GACTTTGATCGACGTTTTGCAGAGCTTGGGGCCAATCGATTACTGGATCGCGTTGATGGTGATGTGGAGTATGAAGAGGTGGCGAGCACTTGGATAGAGACCCTGAGCAACACGCTGCTTGAAAGTACCGCGCAATCCAACTCAATCGAAACCGCTACCAGCGTCACTAGCACTCAAAACTGGTCAGAAAGCACGCCATTTTCAGGTGAATTGCTCAATATCATTGATCTAACCGATGACGGTTCTGAAAAAAATGTCTGGCATTTAGAGATTGGACTTGATGAATCTGGTCTTCAATATCAACCAGGCGATATTGTCGCCCTACTTCCCGAAAATGATCCTGAACTGGTGACACAACTTATTGAAGCCGCTGGATTGTCGGCCAATGAAACCGTTACCATTAAAGAGGCATCTTATACTTTGGCAGATGCGTTACGCCAAAAACTGGACATTACCTCCATCAATAAAAAATTGGTGGAAGCCTATGCTGAGTTAACTGGGCAAAGCGATATTGACCTCTCCGACAGCAAAATTAAACAAATTATAGAAGTGGGTGATTTTTTAGATCTCATTCAAGCCAAGCCTGCCGCTTTCAGTGCGCAAGCGTTAGTTGATCTACTGCGCCCGCTTCGCAGTCGCCAATACTCGATTGCCTCAAGCCAAGCCATTTACGATGACGAAGTACACGTAACGGTCAAACAGGTGGAGTACAAAAGCTTAAACCGAGAACGTAAAGGGGTCTGCTCTAATTGGTTGGTGACCTTAAGCGAAGGTGACAGTGTTCCACTATATATTAAGCCCAACAATAGCTTTAAGCTGCCAAAAGATGACCAAGCGAAGATCATTATGGTAGGCGCTGGCACGGGCGTTGCCCCGTTTAGAAGCTTCTTACAACAACGCGAGGCCGATGGCCTAACAGGCAATACTTGGCTATTCTTTGGCGAACAACACTTTCGTTCAGACTTTTTGTATCAGCTGGAGTGGCAAAAGTACATTAAAACGGGCGTGTTAGAAAATATTTCACTGGCATTCTCTCGTGATCAAGCGGAAAAAATCTATGTGCAAAACCGTTTGGTTGAGCAAGCAGAAACACTCTTTGAATGGCTTGAAAATGGCGCATATATTTATGTCTGTGGCGATCGCAATCACATGGCCAAAGACGTACACAATGCCTTTGTGACCATTTTGGTTGAACAAGGCAAACAAACCATGGAAGAAGCCGAAGCGTATTTGCAAGATTTGGTAGCACAAAGACGCTACCAGCGTGATGTGTATTAGGATAAGAGAGAAATAAGTATGAAAAATATTTCAACCGATGAACTCAACGAACAGTTTAAAGTGCTAACGTTAGAAAATGCACTTAAACAATTGGTCGATATTTTTGATGGACAAAAAATCGTTTTTTCCAGCAGTTTAGGGCAAGAAGATCAAGTGATTACCGATGCCATCTTTAAACACAACCTGCCCATTCAAGTGTTTACGCTGGATACGCAACGTCTGTTTAAAGAGACCGAAGCCCTCATTACCGAAACGGAACAAAAGTACCAAAAAAATATTGTGCGTTACACCCCTAATAAAACGGCAGTACAAGACTACATCAGCACCGAAGGATTAAACGGTTTTTATGAGTCCATCGAAAAACGTAAGAAGTGTTGCTACATTCGCAAAATTGAACCACTTAATCGTGCACTAAAAGGTGCCCACATTTGGATTACAGGCATTCGTCAAGAACAGTCGGAATTTCGTAAAAACATGTCGCTGTTTGAATACGATGCCGAGCGGGATTTAATGAAATTTAACCCCCTCCTCGCTTGGAGCACTGAACAACTGTGGCAAGCGATTAAAACCAATGAGATTCCGTTCAATCCACTGCACCAAAAAGGCTATCCTAGCATTGGGTGTGAGCCTTGTACCCGTGCCATTAAACCCGGCGAAGACGAACGTGCAGGTCGCTGGTGGTGGGAGAATCAAGACCAAACCAAACAAGAGTGTGGATTACATATCCCCTTAAAAAAAGAAAAACTTAACGGATAGAACCATGACAAATACAACACAACCCATTGCAAAAACACTCAACCAACTTTCGCCAACCGACAGCGACATTGAACACTTAAAAGATAACAGTCATTTTCTGCGCGGTACCTTAGTCGAAAGTTTTTCCGATCCATTAACAGGTGCCATCAATGAGAATGACACTCAAATTATAAAGTACCACGGCAGTTATCAACAAGATGACCGAGACGTGCGTAATGCTCGTATCGCTAAAAAGCTGGAACCCGCTTACTCGTTTATGATTCGAGTACGTTTACCGGGTGGGCACTTAAGTGCCCCACAGTGGTTAGCCTGTGATGAGATCAGTCGCCAATACGGCAACAACACCTTAAAACTGTCGACTCGCCAAGCAGTACAGTTTCACGGCATTATCAAGTTTGATATGAAAAAAACCATTCAAGCGATGGACAAAGCGTTACTCGATAGCGTGGCAACCTGTGGCGACATCAACCGTAATGTAATGTGTATTCAAGACCCAAGTCTGTCAACCATTCACGATCAAGTGTTCCCGTTTGCCAACGCCATTGCCGATCGCTTATTACCCGCCACCCGAGCCTATCACGAAATTTGGTTGGGCGATGACCACGATAAAAAGCTGATTGCAGGGGGGGGAGAAATTATTGAACCCATTTACGGCAAACATTACCTGCCAAGAAAGTTCAAAATTGCCATCGCCATTCCACCCTATAACGACGTGGATATTTACACCAACGATATTGGCTTTATCGCCATTGAAGAGAGCGGAAAGCTGGCTGGTTTTAATGTGTGTGTCGGCGGTGGATTGGCACACACCTTTGGCCGTGAAGACACCTTCCCACGCTTAGCCGATACCATTGGATTTTGCTTACCCGAACAGGCCGTAGACGTGGCACAACACATTATGTGCATTCAACGTGACTTTGGCAATCGCAACGATCGTAAACTGTCTCGCTTTAAGCACACCGTTGAAAAATATGGTGTGGCATGGGTCAAAGAGGAGCTAGCCGAACGCTTAGGCTACCCGCTACAGGAGAGCAAACCGGTCAAATTTACCACCTCATCCGACCGTTATGGTTGGCACAAGAGTCAAGATGGCTTATGGCACTTACTGCTGTATGTACAAGGGGGTCGTATTGTGAACCATGACAACTACGCCCAAAAAGATATTTTGGCGGAAATTGCCAAACTAGATGTCTGCGGTTTCCGTTTAACAGGCAACCAAAACATTCAGCTCATTGGTATTACGGACGCGAATAAGGTCAAAATTGAGACCCTTATTAAAGACTTTGATCGAAGTGTGGATGCCAGCCATTTAACAGGTATGCAACGTAACGCTATCGCCTGTGTGTCGCTGAACACCTGCTCACTCGCCATGGCAGAAGCCGAACGTTATTTGCCATCGTTGCTGGAAAAAATCACGCCGATTTTAACCCAAAACAACTTAGAAAATGACGACATTAAAATCCGTATGACGGGTTGCCCCAATGGCTGTGGTCGCTCGATCATGGGCGAAATTGGTTTTATTGGCAAACTGCCCGGTAAATACAATATGTACCTCGGCGGCGACTACCAAGGCTACCGTTTAGCCAAACTCTATAAAG
>JALSJT010000074.1 GCA_026989175.1 Thiomicrorhabdus sp.
ATGACTACGACTTAATACGATACCTTGCCGATGCAGCATGCGCTTGCAACCCTTCGCCATCCGCCAACACGCCGGCAATTTTTCCAAGGGTGCTGGCACCTTCATGAGAACACATAATCAAACTTGAACGCTTTTGAAAATCGTATACACCAAGTGGTGACGAAAAACGTGCCGTTCTTGAGGTTGGAAGCACGTGATTTGGCCCTGCACAGTAATCGCCAATGGCTTCTGCGGTATAGCGCCCCATAAAAATCGCGCCTGCATGACGAATTTTTGGTAAGAGTGCCTTAGGGTCTTCAACCGACAGTTCCAAATGTTCAGGGGCAATGATATTAATCATCTCCAACGCTTGAGACTGATCATCAACCACAATCAATGCGCCACGGTCTTCTAAGGCTTTACGAATAATTGCTTGACGCGGCATGGTGGGTAATAAGCGGTTCATACTCTCCAACACCTTATCCGCAAATACCGCATCAGGTGTCACTAAAATAGACTGCGCATCCTCATCATGCTCTGCTTGTGAAAACAGGTCTACTGCAATCCAATCTGGATTCGTTTTTCCGTCACAATACACCAAGATTTCAGACGGTCCAGCAATCATATCAATGCCAACCGTACCAAACACCATACGCTTAGCGGTCGCAACATAAATATTACCCGGCCCTACAATTTTATCGACCGCAGGAACGGTTTCAGTTCCATACGCTAACGCAGCAACAGCTTGCGCACCTCCCAAGGTAAATACGGCATCCACATCACAAATTGCCGCTGCAGCCAAAACCATATCGTTCACTTCTCCGTCAGGCGTAGGAACAACCATAATCAATTTTTCAACCCCCGCCACTTTGGCTGGAATCGCATTCATAATGACCGAGGAAGGGTAAGCGGCTTTTCCCCCAGGAACATATAATCCAACGGTATCTAACGGAGTCACTTGTTGCCCAAGCATGGTACCGTCGGCCTCTTCATAACTCCAAGAGGGCTGAATTTGTCGCTCATGATAATCACGAACACGCTGAGCAGAAACTTCCAGAGCCTCACGTTGATCGGCTGGAATACGCAGTAGTGCCGCTTGCAACCGTTCTTGAGAAATTTCTAACTCAGTACCCGAGGTTAAAGATAAGCGGTCAAACTTTGCAGTATATTCTAATAAAGCGGCATCTCCATTCACTCGGACATTATTGACGACCTCTTTAACAATATCATTAACCGACTCATTCGAAACGGTCTCCCACGCGAGAAGCGCATCCAACTCCTCTCTAAACCCTGCATCACTCGCAGATAATCGACGAATATTAAGCATTATTTTTTCTCTATCACTGTTTTAAACTGTTGAACGATGGTGTTAATTTGATCAAATTTGGTTTTATAGGCGTGCTGATTGACGATCAAACGCGAACTGATTTTAGCAATATGCTCCATTGGCACTAACCCATTGGCACGAAGTGTATTGCCGGTATCGACTAAATCCACAATGCGATCCGCTAGATCAATCAACGGAGCAATTTCCATTGAGCCATAAAGTTTGATTAGATCAACTTGCTCGCCTTTTTGGGCATAATAGGCTTGCGCTGATTTAATGTATTTGGTTGCAATTTTTAGACGATGTCCATGCGGCTTTTCAACTTCAGGTCCCGCAACCATCAAATCACACTTCGCAATTTCTAAATCAAGCAACTCATACAAATTATCCGTCGGCGCCTCCATTAAAACATCCTTACCCGCCACACCAATATCTGCCGCACCATGCGCCACATAGGTTGGTGCATCCGTTGCCCGAACGATCAATAAACGAATATGCTCATGATTCGTTGGAATAATTAATTTACGGCACTTCGTTGGATCTTCTAATGGCACAATCCCTGCGGCTTCGAGCAGTGGCAAAGTATCTTGATAAATTCGCCCTTTCGAGAGCGCAATGGTTAACTGTTCATTCATAATTGTCTTTCAATATTCAATGTAATAAAAAAAAGGAGTAGCGCCTAATCCGTTGTTCGATAAATATGGGCACCCAACTTGTGAAATTTCTCTTCAACCAGCTCATAACCACGATCAATATGATACACACGGTTAATCACGGTTTCACCTTCCGCAACCAGCCCTGCCAAAATCAAACTGGCAGAGGCTCTTAAATCGGTTGCCATAACCGGCGCACCAAAGAGTTTTTTAACCCCTGTTATGTAGGCCGTGTTGCCATCCAGTGAAATGTCTGCGCCCATTCGAGCTAGCTCGGAGACGTGCATAAAGCGGTTTTCAAAAATCGTCTCTTCAATCTTTGATTCACCCTCTGCCAAGGCATTCATCACTAAAAACTGGGCTTGCATATCGGTTGGAAACAGAGGGTATGGGTCGGTTCGGATATCCACAGGCTTTAAGGTTCGTCCTCGCATATCCAAGGTCACTTCGTGTTCGGAACAAAAAACTTCAGCCCCAGCCTCTTTAAACTTTTCCAATACCGCTTCTAAGTGTTTCGGATTCACCTTCGTTACCGTTAACTGACTCTGCGTTACGGCAGCGGCGGCCAAATAGGTTCCCGCCTCAATACGATCTGGAATCACAGAATACTCTACGCCTGATAAACGTTCCACACCCTCAATGACGAGTGTATCGGTTCCTAGCCCAGTAATCTTTGCCCCCATTTTATTTAAAAACTCGGCAAGATCGGTAACTTCAGGTTCACGCGCAGCATTTCTTAATGTGGTGGTGCCTTCGGCTAACACGGCGGCCATCAATAAATTCTCGGTCCCCGTCACGGTCACGGGGCTCATCGAAATATCCGCCCCCTGCAAACGCCCATTTGATTTTGCAAGAATATACCCTTGCTCCACCAAAATTTCAGCGCCCATTTTCTCCATCCCTTTAATATGGATATCAACCGGTCGTGTGCCAATTGCGCAACCTCCGGGCAGAGAGACTTTTGCTTCACCAAAACGCCCAAGCAATGGCCCTAACACCAAAATAGACGCTCGCATGGTTTTCACTAACTCATAAGGCGCCTCTTTTTCAGTTACATTGGCGGCATTAATTTCAATATTTAAATGCTCATCAAAGAGAATTTCTACCCCCATTGATGCTAACAGCTGAATCGTTGTTGTCACATCCATTAAATGCGGAACATTTGAAAGCTTTACAGGGGTTTCAGCCAATAAACAGCCAATTAAAATCGGCAGTGCTGCATTTTTTGCACCTGAAATCTCAACACTTCCTGACAGCCTTCCTGCACACTCAACAACTAATTTATCCATACATTTCTGCTTTTTTCATTTTGTTAAGCAACCACGGTTTTAATCGACAGCGCATGAAGCTCTCCACTATCAAACTGTGTTTTAAAGACATCGTTGACCATGCGATGACGCTGAATAGGTGACTTTCCTTCAAAGCTTTTACTGGTCACAATAATGGAAAAATTACACTCTTCACCGTTAGTTTCTACACGACTCTCTGGAATGGCCGCTTCTATCATCTGCTTAATTGTATCGGGAGACACGTCTCTTACTCCTTGAAATGAGACCTTTGCGCGAGAGAAAAAAGGGATGAAATTTGGCTGATTGAGGCGAAAACCGCAGGAAATACCTTAGGTATTCGCAAGGCTTTCAACAAAAATCAGGCGAATTTCAACCTTTTTTATCCGTGCATCCTTTCGTGCAAAGGTCTCTTAATATTTATTGGCGTATTTTAACGCCTTTATTCAATAAAATCAGATTTATCGAAGAGATGAGAATCAAGAACAGAACCGTAATCGATAAACTCAGGTAAACAGAGACATCCGATTGTGCAAAAAAACCATACCGGAACCCATCCACCATATAAAAGAACGGATTAAAATAGGACAACTGCTGCCAAAATTCTGGCAGTGCATGAATGGAGTAAAAGACACCACTCAAAAATGTTAACGGCATAATTACAAAGTTTTGAAACGCCGAGAGATGATCATATTTGTCTGAAACAATCCCCGCTAACACCCCCAGTCCTCCCATCATTGCGGCACTCAATATAGCAAAAACCAACACCCATAACGGCGACTGCCACGTCAAATCAAACCCAATAACTCCAACAATCAAAATACCCAACCCAACGACAACGCCACGTACCACCGACGCCAAAACAAACGCCGAATAAAATTCAAACGCAGAGATAGGGCTTAACAGTACAAACGACAAATTACCGTGCATTTTAGACTGAATTAAACTCGACGAAGTATTTGAAAATGAATTTTGCAAGATCGCCATCATCACCAGCCCTGGAATCAAAAACTGGCTGTAACTTACCGAGGCATAGGTTTCAATTTGTGTATCCAGTACATGACCAAACACTAATAAATACAATAGCGTTGCAACAATCGGTGCAAAGACCGTTTGCACCACCACTGAATAAAAACGACGCACCTCTTTAACAAACAGCGCCCAGCAGCCAAACCAGTTATTTTGCATCCGAACCTCCCTCTGCCGTTAAGTCTAAAAACACCTCTTCTAACGACGCATCTCGGCTACTGACATCGGTAACCTCTAACTGGCTTTCATGCAACCAAGCTAACAACTGAGAGAGTGAGGCCGTTTTTTCTAATTTAAAGACCAACCCGTTTGACTCTTTTTCAACCAATCGTGCTTGAAGTGGTGCAATCAATTGATTCGCCTCCGACGCTAATGTCACCCGTAAATAACGATAGTGGTGTTTTGATAACAGCGCTTGCGTAGAGTCCAGCGCCTTCACTTCACCCTTCTGCATAATCGCAACCTTATCGCACAGTGCCTCAGCCTCTTCTAGATAGTGCGTCGTTAAGATAATGGTATGCCCTTGCTGGTGTAGCTCTTTGGTAAACGCCCAAAGCGTTCGGCGCAAATCAACATCCACGCCCGCGGTCGGTTCATCCAACACCAACACCCTCGGGCGATGTACCAGTGCCATCGCAATCAGAACTCGACGTTTCATGCCGCCCGAAAGCTGAGCCGTATTGGCATCCGACTTATCTGACAACGCCAGACGTTCCAATAACTCGCCCACCCACGCTTTTTGTTGAGCGCCCCTTAAACCAAAATAACCCGACTGTAACTCTAATAACTCTCGAATGGAGAAAAAAGGATCGGCAATCAACTCTTGAGGCACCAAGCCCAATAAGCGCCGAGTTTGACGATACTCTTTTTGAACATCGAATCCTTGAATCGCAATACGCCCTGATGTTGGAATCACCAAGCCTGACATGGCATTAATTAACGTAGACTTTCCGGCTCCATTAGGCCCTAATAGACCAAAAAAAGCTCCCTCTTCAACCTCAAAAGAGATGCCTTTTAAAGCGGACAAATCCCCGTATTTTTTTGTAACTTGATGAAAACAGACCGCTGAAGGCGTCGACATAGACCTACCCAATAAATTATTACCAGTGAATTCACCCCTAAAGATAAGGGCGATTAAGACGTTTCAGAAACAATAATTGATTCTAAATCATAAAGTGTCACCAACCCTTGCAGGGTTTGTGGCAAATCAATCATACAAAGGGGGGGGGAAGAATTTTTAGACCAAATTAATAACAGCGCCAAAACGGCACTATCCGCCTGCTTTACCGCACGAAAGTTCACTTGTTTAACGGGTAAAGACAGAATGCCTTTCGTCTGTTGCAAAAGTTGCGGTAACGTTTCCAGCGTGACTGAGGTGGGCAGTGTTATCTCAGACTTTTTTTCACACCATTCAATGCTCGTCATGTGCTCTTCCTAAACACGGTTTGGAGTCAGAGTGTTTTTAGCGACCATCTCAGTAATCACTTGTTCCAACCCTTTTTTAGAGATTTCAGAGCCGTAAGATTTACGGTAGTTTAACAACATGCTAATCCCTTCAACCGAAATATCGTACAACATCCACTGCTGTGTTTTACGGTTTAAATAGGCTCGGTAAACGACATCGGTTTTATTGCCGTCTGACTGAGTCACCACAGATGCAACCGTAACAACCCCCTTTTTAACCTCTCGAGCCGGTTTAACCACTACTTTATCAATTTGTAACTTCAATAAGTTCTTAGAGTAAGAGTGAATCAACATATCTGAAAATGCCTGTGTAAACGCGGTTTTCTGTGCATCCGTTGCCGTTCGCCAGTACTTCCCCATTACGTAACGTGCCATTTTTGCGGTATCCACATAGGGCAGTACATAGCGATCAGCAAACGCCCTAACCTTTTCTGGGTGCGCTTCCAGCTCCATGCGCTGCTCATTAATTTTTGCAATCAACTCCTCAGACAACGCGCGTACCATCTCTTCGGGATTATCTTGCGGTATGGCAGCCACGGCGACAGGTGTTAAAAAAAACAGCCCCATCATCAACAAGCCAAGCAGTCCATGATGGCTCATAACACCTCTCCTCATCCAAACTTTTTGCATCTCAAGACTCCTAATCACTCTCACTAAACTTCACTAAAAACTGACCAATCAGCTCTTCCAACACCATCGCAGACTGAGTCATCTCTATTTCAGAACCTTGCTGCAATACCTCTTCATCACCACCGGGTTCAAGCCCAACATATTGATCACCTAACAAGCCTGACGTTAGAATAGAGACGGATGAATCAACTGGCAGTTGATTAAACGCTTGATCTATTTTCATGTGTACTCTGGCTTTAAAAGAGATAGGGTCTATTTCAATCGCTGTAATACGCCCAATGACCACACCACTTAATTTTAATGGCGCACGCTCTTTGAGCCCGCCAATATTATCAAACAAAGCACTCACTTCATACGTCGGACGATCCTTCCAGCCACTAAAATTACTCACCTGAAACGCAAGGTATGCCAGAGCCATTAAACTCATTAAGACAAATGCACCCACCCATATCTCAATTTTTGTCTGTTTTTTCATTATTGATTAAAACCTTTATTAATTTCTCTAAAATGCTAGTTGAACATAATGGACGTCAATATAAAATCTAACCCCAAAATCCCTAACGAAGCATGTACGACCGTACGCGTCGTTGCATTGCTCACGCCTTCCGAAGAAGGGATCGCATTAACCCCCTGAAACAAAGCGATTACGGCAATCAAAACGCCAAATGCGACCGATTTAATCACCCCATTTAATACATCTTCTTGCCAGTCTACTTGACTGGACATTTGCGACCAGAAAGCCCCCGAGTCAACCCCCAGCCAACTAACCGAAACTAAATAACCACCAAACACGCCCAGCGCATTGAAGATTAATACCAACAAAGGCAGGACAATAATGACAGCTAAAAATCGTGGGGCATAAATAAATTTTAAAGGGTCTACCGCCATCATCTCTAACGCCGATATTTGTTCTGTGGATCGCATCAGCCCAATTTCAGCGGTTAATGCCGAACCTGCACGACCGGCAAATAACAACCCACCAACCACAGGGCCAAGCTCTCTTAACAAAGAGAGTGCGGTCATACTTCCTACCGCTTCTTCGGCGTTAAACTCCACCAATATATTATAGCCTTGCAAGCTCAATACCATGCCAACAAACAGTCCTGCCATCAAAATAATGGGGAGCGATAAGACACCTGTAACATAGATCTGTTTTAACAGTAAATCAAACCGAAACAGCGCAGAGGGAATCGCCGCCAATATCGACCATATAAACAGAGAACCACGTCCAAATGCCGCCACTTTCTCTAAAAACCCTTGCCCCATATTCTGCAAAAAACGCTGAAAGCCACTCATTTTAAACCCCTCTTACCCGTGTGAACGCCTTCTAAATCGTCCGTATAAGAGACATTCGGAAAGTGAAACGGTACCGGTCCATCTGGCAATCCATGAATAAACTGGTTTACATAACCCGTCGACTCGTTAAGAAGCGCCTCTTTTGTGCCTTCCGCAATGAGTTTTCCTTCTGAGATGACACAAATATAATCGGCAATCATCATCACCTCATCGACATCATGAGAGACCAATACACTGGTTAGTCCCAAACTCTCATTTAAGGTTTTAATTAATTTTACCAACACCCCTTTGGTAATCGGATCTTGACCCACAAAAGGTTCATCGTAAAAAATCATTTCGGGGTCTAGCGCGATCCCTCTTGCCAACGCCACGCGTCGAGACATTCCGCCAGACAACTCAGAAGGCATCATCTCTTTTGCCCCCCTTAAACCAACCGCCTGCAACTTCATTAATACCAAGGCATAAATGACCTCTTCAGGTAGTTTGGTATGTTCTCTTAATGGAAACGCGACATTTTCAAACACATTCAAATCGGCGAGCAGTGCACCACTTTGAAACAACATCCCCATTTTTCGTCGCAACTGATATAACTTTTTGCGTGAGAGCTGGTGGACATTCAGCCCTTCAACAAACACTTCACCCGAATCGGGTGGTAGCTGACCAGCAATCAACTTTAACAAGGTGGTCTTTCCACTGCCACTCGGTCCCATAATCGCCGTAATTTTTCCTTTCGGAATCGACAAAGTAATGCCATCAAAAATCTTACGCTCTCCACGGGAAAACGTCAGATCTTTTATTTCAATTAATGTCTCTACTTTTTCGGTCATACTACTCTCTAAAAATATAAAGAGACCTTTACACCAAAGGCCTCATAAAGCGGGGATTCAAATTTTAATATCCTAACAGCTCACTAATGGTTTTAAGGTTCGCCACTTGTTGCATCTCTATTTTATCCCCCCCTATAATAAAGGGGGTCGTTTTCTGTTTTGAACACGTCCCGTCTAATGCCGATAAACTTTTCACAAAATCCATAAGCAGTGCAGTCTGTTCTTTGCCATCTTCTGGCAGCTGGGCTGTCCAGCCCAGCGGATTCCCCGACAACCAAACCCCCTCTCTCTGCCACTGCCAACTCGGCAAACAGTGCTGCGAAGAGATTAATGTAATCGGACGCTGTAACAACGTTAAATGTGTAAAAGGCGTCTCACTCCAAACAACAAACCCGACAACTGAACGCCCCAGTAACGAGACAATATTCGTTAATTTTGCCACCGTTTTTGGATTTTCTAAACCATTATCTAAATCATGATCAAGCGCTAAGTAAATATCAAAACCGCTCTCAATCGATTCCGCTATCGCCTGAACCTCAGCTGGTGACCAATACTGCCACTCTGACTGAGGCACCAAAACGACACGACAGACATTACTAAAATAGTCCAACTGCCACGCTTCAGGTAAATCATCAGGATAAAATGACCCAAGCCAATGGTGATGTTGCCAACCAAACGTTCCAATCCGTAACTCTACCACTAATGAATACCGTACCGCTCAAAATAAGCAAATAATTATACACTCAAATCTAAATGAGAAAAATAAGGTTGTGGTATCTGCTCCTTATTTTTAAACTTGACGACAAACAACATTTCGTCATAACCTTATACCACGCAAGTCATAAAGATTTTTTATTTCATTTCAACTTCCGCTATAATCATGTCACTTTTTTAAACTCCCCCTTAAATCAAACGGTAATTTTACCTATGGACAGCACTCTCCTTCTTCCCAGCGTCGTACTTCTTATTGGGCTTGCTCTACTCGTATGGAGCTCTGATATTTTTATTGATGGTGCGGCGAGCATCTCCCTTCACATGAAAATATCCCCGCTGGTTATAGGAGTGGTGGTCTTAGGGTTTGGAACCTCTATGCCTGAAATTGTGGTTGCCGTTCTAGCAGCATTAGATGGCAGTCCAGGGCTGGCAATCGGAAATGCCGTTGGTTCTAACATTGCCAATATTGCCCTCGTATTAGGGGTCGCCGCACTCATTGCACCGATTGTGGTTAAGTCCTCTATCTTAAAAAGAGAGCTTCCGATTTTACTGGTCATCTCTTTGGGTGCTTACGCACTGGTATTAGACGGAGAGCTTGGCATACTGGATGGCATAATCTTAGTGATTGCCCTTATTTTAACCATAACTTGGATGATTAAAGCCAATAAATCCATTGATCCAGCGGATCCGCTTGTCAAAGATACACTTGAAGAGATCGGCGAAAAACCTGATTTACCCATGAAAAAAAGTGTTCTCTATCTTATTGGCGGCTTAATAATCTTAATGATTAGTGCCAAAATGATGGTTTGGGGTGCAGTCGATATTGCACAAACCTTTGGTGTTCCCGAAGTCGTCATTGGATTAACCATCATCGCTATCGGTACGAGCCTACCCGAACTCGCCGCTGCAATTGCTGCCGCCCGAAAAAATGAGGCCGACTTAATGATTGGTAACATTGTCGGATCCAACTTATTTAATATTTTAGCGGTACTCGCCGTCCCAGCCCTACTCGCACCTTCTGTATTGGAACCCGAGATATTATCCATTGATATGCCAGTAATGCTTGGATTCACACTCATCATGTTACTGTTCGCTCTGCCCATAAAAGGAAAAGCGGTCATTAATACGCCAAAAGGGCTTTTACTTACCTTTGGTTTTGTGGCATATTTAGGGATGCTTTATCTCCGAACCACTGGCGCTTAATTTTAAACGTCGCTAAAACACAAGGGAAGCTCCCATGCTCATCTCAGAAGAAATTGCCCAAAAAGCACAAAAAATTAAACTACTGATTTTAGATGTGGATGGTGTGTTAACCAACAACATGCTCATTTACAGCGAAGATGGCCAAGAGCACAAAGCCTTCCACACGCGCGATGGTCACGGTATGGTTTTATTGCAAAAAAGTCAAGTTGATATAGGTATTATTACGGGCAGAAAATCTCAACTCGTGACCAATCGAATGAACGACCTGAAGGTCAAACATGTTTATCAAGGCGTACCAGACAAACTCCCTACCTTTTTAAAACTCGTTGATGAACTCAAGCTCTCGTTAGATGAAATTGCCTACATTGGTGATGATATTTTAGATCTACCCATCTTAACCCGCATTGGTCTTGCCATTACCCCGGCGGATGGGGATGATGAAGTGAAATCAAGAGTTGACTATGTTTCGCCCTTTAAAGGTGGTAAAGGTTGTGTAAGAGAGGCCTGTGAAATCATCATGCGCTCACAAGACAACTGGCAACAACACATGGATTTCTTTTTAAGAGAATCCATCTAGTCTCTCATGCGCCTATCCACCCTTCGCATCACGCTCTTCACCCTCATTTTAGGACTGGTTGCGCTCTGGGTCATTCATCAAAAAAAACAAACCATCTTATCGGATACCAGCACACATAAAGCCCCTGAGCCTTATCATTGGAGTGCAACACAAAGCACTACATGGGAGTTTTCTCGTGACCAACCCGAAAAACAAAGTACCATTCAAACCGCTACTTGGCACTATAACGAAACCACCCAACTCAGCCAGTTTACCCAACCTACCATCCTATTGACGACCCCCAAAACCCTTACCGTTATCCGCAGTCAAAATGGTCAAACATTAAACGATGAAGCCATTCAGCTCTCTGGCGATGTGCAAATAATGCAATACCCAATCGCCCTTGAACGCACCACCGAAAACAGCAATCCAAGTACATTAAGTACTCAAAACCTGACCTACAATGCAAGCCAAGCAGAACTGTTAAGCCGTGATACAATTACGCTCACACAAACAGGTAGTGTCACCACAGGCGTTGGGCTTCACGCAAACTTAGAGTCAGGTCTGTTTCAACTGATGTCCAACGTAAAAACAACCTATCAGCCAACAACACACAGTCCCCCATAAAAAAAGACCTCTATCATGCCATCAATCAATACACACTACCCTGCTTTTTTTATTTTCTTCACTCTGTGCTTGTTTAGCCTATTTAGTCATGCCGAGCCGACCACACCAGACGAAGAACAACCCATTCACATCACTGCAGATCGCCTAGAAGTACAAGAACAGACAGGCATCAGCACCTATACCGGTAACGTTAATATTCAACAAGGCAGCTTAGAATTGACTGGCGATACAATCACCATTATTCATCCCAACGGTCAACTTCAAACCCTCAAAGCTTATGGCGCACCAGCCACCTTTAAACGCTTTAGCCAAGTTGAACAGAGCTGGATTAACGGTCAGGCGAATTTAATTCAATACAACACCGAACACAAAACGATTTTACTCTCTGGCAACGCCAAAGTGATGCAACCCGGTAAACACACCATTACGGGCAGCAATATTTTTTACGATGTCAGTAAGCAAACCTTAATGGCAAAAGGGAGCAAAGACGGTCAAAATAGAGTCTCTGTTACCTTTGAACCAGCTCCCCCAAAAACTGCCCCAGCGGATGAGGAGTAATTGAATGGCTCATTTTTACGCCAGAGGTTTAGCCAAAAGCTACAAAAAAAGACAAGTCGTGACCTCTGTTGATATTGACATTTACAGTGGTCAAGTCGTCGGCTTACTTGGCCCAAATGGCGCTGGAAAAACCACTACCTTCTACATGATGATGGGGCTAGTCTCCAACGATGCAGGTCATATTTTTATTGATGACCAAGAGATTACCAACCTACCGATTCATAAACGCGCAAAACTTGGCATCGGCTATTTACCACAAGAGGCTTCCGTTTTTCGCAAACTCACCGTCTCTGAAAACATCAATGCTATTTTAGAAATGCGCCCCGAACTCAATCGAGATCAAAGAGCCACCATTTTTCAAAAGCTCATTGATGACCTACAAATCGGTCACATTTTAGACCAACCCGGGCAAGCACTATCGGGTGGAGAGCGACGCCGTGTAGAAATTGCCCGTGCGTTAGCGATGGAGCCACGCTTTATCTTATTAGACGAACCTTTTGCAGGTGTTGACCCTATCTCGGTTAAAGATATTCAAAGCATTATTCGGCATCTCAAAGAAAAAAATATAGGCGTCTTAATTACCGATCATAACGTACGCGAAACATTAGGCGTTTGCGATCACGCCTACATTCTCCACAACGGAACCATCCTTGCCACAGGCACCCCCGCTGAAATTTTAAACCATGAAGATGTTAAGCGCGTTTACCTAGGCGAAGACTTTAAATAAATACTCAATAAAATACCTCAGTGGTATAATCAAATTAAGTATTGGTTTTTTTAAGAAATATCAAAACCCAATCTATATCGCAAAAAAAAACTACATAAAGGAGCGATCACTATGCAAATTAACATTACCGGTCATCACGTTGATATCACCGAAGCACTTCGTACTTACACCACTGAAAAAATGGAAAAACTAGAACGTCACTTTGATCACGTGACCAATGTTCACGTCATCCTATCTGTGGAAAAATTGTCTCAAAAAGCAGAAGCCACGGTTCATGTGTCAGGCGCCGATCTATTTGCCCAGCACCAAACCGAAGATATGTACGCCTCAATTGATGGACTGATCGATAAGCTTGACCGTCAAATTATCAAGCATAAAGAAAAAATCAGCAGCCATAACCGTAAATCAGGCGGTGTAAAACATATGGCGGTTGAAGAAGCATAATCTAAGCTCCCCTCATAGCACTTTATCCGCTTAGATTATAATCTAAGCGGATAAAAATTATTTTCTCCCCCCATCCCCACTAAATTCACCCGTTCCCTAGCGTTTCCCCCTCACCATCGTCCTTTGTCCTGCTACAATACCTCCCTTGAGCGTAACTTTTATGTAAACGGAGAAAACACATGGCGACACAACACTCTGTTATTGAAAAAAGTAAACTAGCCGAACAGCTGTTACAAGCCGTTGACAGCCAACATTTTGATCAGGTACGCGACCTCCTCTCATCACTGGTTCCCGAAGAGATTGCCGAGCTACTGGAGTCAACCCCACCTAAAGAGCGCCAAATTTTATGGAAGTGTTTAAACAGTGATCAACAGGGGGAGATCCTTACTCACACCAATGATGAAGTACGAGCCAAACTTTTAGAGTCGCTACAAGCCCATGAACTGGTTAAGATCACCGATGACTTAGAAGCCGATGATATTACCGATATTGCACAAGCCTTAGAGCCCAGTGCCCAAAAAGCGCTCCTTGAATCACTCGAACCCGTTGAACGAATTGCAGTTGAAACCGCGCTAAGCTACCCAGAGGATACCGCGGGTGGTTTAATGAGCATGGATTTCATTACCATTCGTGCCGATATCACGTTAGGCGTTGTACTACGTTACCTACGAAAGCTCGGTGAACTACCAGACAGCACGGCAGAACTCTTTGTCCGAGACCGTGACGATCACTACGTAGGCACCTTAAAGCTCACCAGCCTACTGGTTAACGATGAAGACAAGCTGGTGCAAGAGGTACTGGAAACCGATATTCCCGCCATTCAAAGCTACCTACCCGCCAAAGAGGTTGCGCATATTTTTGAAAAGAACGACCTAATTTCAGCAGCGGTTGTGAATGAAAATAACCAAATATTAGGTCGAATCACCATTGATGACGTGGTCGATATTATTCGTGAAGAAGCCGAACATATTCAAATGGCCAGTGCAGGTCTGGATGAAGAGGATGATATTTTTGCCCCCGCCACCCGTACCGCAAAACGCCGAACATTTTGGCTTGGCATTAACTTACTCACGGCGATTTTTGCCTCAATGGTGATTAGCCTATTCGATGCCACCATTGAGCAGATCGTTGCACTTGCCATCTTAATGCCCATTATTGCCAGCATGGGTGGCATTGCAGGCACGCAAACAGCCACCATTGTTATTCGTGCACTTGCTACCGGAAAACTCGCCAAAAGTAACAGTCGTTCACTGCTCATTAAAGAGACCACTGTTGGCCTATTTAACGGTTTAATTTGGGCGACACTTACTGCTATTGCCGTACAGTTCCTATTTAATGACTGGGCACTAAGTGCTATTTTTGGTACCGCCATGATGGTAAACTTACTAGTTGCCGCCTTAGCTGGCGCAGTAATCCCTCTCATTCTACAGCGAATGAAAATTGACCCCGCACTCGCCTCAGGGCTTATGCTCACCACGGTAACCGACTCGATTGGTTTTTTTGTTTTTTTAGGGCTAGCCACCATTGTTCTGTTATAAATAGGGGGGGAAGAAATTTAAAGAACCTCCTAAAAAAACATGACAACACTCTTAACACGCTTGTATTCAAGAAATAGAGCCCTTATTATGAAATTACGCCTCACTTTTAAAGAAAAAAGAGAATCTATCATGTTAAAACTGAATTCAAAACTCATTGGAACCGCCGCCATTATAAGTGTATTAAGCTTAACCTCCGCCTGTACCAATACCGGACAAACCCGTGAAACCGATAAAAATGCCATCACCTTTGTTGCCGCCATTGGTGGTGCTCTTGCGGCAAATGCCATGGGCGTTGACAATAATGCGGCTAAAGTCGCCATCGGTGCCTTAGCCGGTTACACCGCCCGCTCCGTCTTTGATCAAGTGAATCAAGAAACCGCTTCGGATCCCGATACTGATGTCGAAGCTGTTAAAATTAACGGTCAAGAGTTTGTCCAAATCAACGTTAAAAACGTTAATTTTCGCTCTGGTTCTGCCGAGCTAGACCCTTATGAACTCAGTCGCCTTGCGCCCGTTCTTAATACACTGCGCCAACACCCTAATACCCGTGTCTATATCGAAGGGCACACCGACTCCGATGGTAGCAAAAGCTACAATCAACAACTGTCTGAAAATCGTGCAAAAAATGTCGCTTTATATTTAATTGATAACGGTATTCCAAGCAACCGAATTAAAACCTACGGCTATGGCGAAGAGCGCCCAATTGCCAGTAACGCAACGCCTGAGGGCAAGCGACAAAACCGTCGCGTTACATTTTTAATTAGTGAAATCTAGCCTAAAGTTGTTATCCATAAAAAAGCGACCAATGGTCGCTTTTTTATGGATAGAGACCTTTGCACGAGAGGGGTACGAGAGAAAAAAGAGATGAAATTTGGTTGATTGAGGCGGAAATCGCAGGGAATAGCCAGCTATTCACAAGATTTTCAACAAAAATCGGACATATTTCAGCCTTTTTTATCCGTATATCCTCTCGTGCAAAGGTCTCGGATAGTATTTCACTCACTTAAATCACTTTTGAAAAACGGTTCTCAGACCCAGGCTTCAAATAGGCATCAAACACCATACAGATGTTACGAATCAATAAGCGACCTTTCGCCGTAATATAAAGATCTTCATCATTCAATGTCATCAAACCATCTTCAACCATCGGTGCTAACTTAGGCAACTCTTTGGCAAAATACTCCTTAAAACGAATATTCCACTGCTGCTCAACCGTTGCAAAGTGAATATGAAAGTGACTGATTAATCGCGTAATAATATCACGACGCAACTCATCATCTTCTGTTAACTCAACCCCTCTAAACACCGCCAAGTCACCCGCATCAATCGCTTGATAATACTCATCTAACCCTTTGCGATTTTGTGCATAGGTGTTATTGACCAATGAAATAGAGGTCGCCCCCATCCCAATTAAATCGCACTCTGCATGGGTCGAATACCCCTGAAAATTACGATAAAGCGTTTCATTGCGCTGTGCCACCGCCAACTCATCATCGGGCTTGGCAAAGTGATCCATACCAATATAGACATAACCCGCTTGCAATAAGCGCTCCGTCGTTGCATGTAAAATCGCCAACTTCTCATCCGAAGAGGGCATGTCCGCCTCTTTCATCTTCTTTTGTGTTGGGAACATGCTTGGCATGTGGGCATAGTTAAAAATCGAGAAACGATCCGGTTCCGCTTCCAGCACTTGATCCAGCGTGCGAATAAAGCCCTTTTCGGTTTGCAGGGGCAGACCATAAATCAGATCGACATTCACCGATAAAAACCCCGCTTCACGCGCCCCTTCCAACACCTCAAACGTCTCCGCTTGCGACTGAATTCGATTCACCGCTTTCTGAACGTTCGGATCAAAATCCTGCACCCCCAAACTCATACGATTAAACCCAAGTTCACGCAATAGCTTAACCGACTCACGATTGGCTTCACGAGGATCAATCTCAATCGAATACTCACCCGAATCGTCATCGTATAAATTAAAGTGTTGACGAGTCTTCTCCATCAACTGCTTCATTTCATCATTATTAATAAAGGTTGGCGTACCGCCGCCTAAATGTAACTGCTCCACCTTACGGCTTGGATCATACAGTGCCGACTGCATCTCAATCTCTTTAAACAGTCGCTCTAAATAAGGCGTGGTTTTCGAACGATCGCGCGTCCAAACCTTATTACACGCACAGAAAAAACAGACGGTATCACAAAAAGGAATGTGAAAATACAACGACAACCCACGCCCCGAGTCATTACTCCGTTGCGCTGCCGCTTTATAATCCTCGATACCAAAATTCTCTTCAAACTGAACCGCGGTTGGATAAGAGGTATAGCGAGGTCCCGACTGGTTATAACGCTTAATTAATGCCTCATCAAACTGTATCTGTTGTTCCATACCTCTAAAAATCCTTTTTCAAATATTGAATACCGCAAGAATACACGATTGTACTTAGTTTAGAAAGTGATGTTTTTTTGTTCAAGACCGCGTTGAATAAACTCCATTCAATAATTAATTTAACGCAAGTTTTAGGAGGGATTAAAAAATTTCTCCCCCCCCCTATATTTTCATACCACAAATAAAAGACTAACCTTTCTGCAACACCCACGCCTGATGAATTTTTGAGTTTCGTTCAAAATCTCTTGGCATGGTTTTACGAGTGATATCTTCAATTTTTATCCCCCCCAGTGCCTCTCTATCTAACTTGAATTTACGCAAATTATTGGAAAACACCAAACACCCGCCAGGGTTTAATAAACACATCGCTTGTTCAATTAAGGTAACGTGATCTCGTTGAATGTCCAGCGTGCCTTCCATTCGTTTGGAGGTTGAAAACGAGGGGGGGTCTAAAAATATTACATCAAACCCTTGGGTTGGATTTTCGCTCTCTTTCTCTAACCAATCCAGTACATCCGCTTGCTTTAATTGATGCTTATTCTCATCCACACCGTTGTTCATTAAATTATGCTTTGCCCAATACAAATAGGTTTTGGACATATCAATGCTTACACTGCTGGTAGCGCCTAAACACGCCGCTTGTGCGGTTAAAGTCGCCGTGTAACAAAATAGGTTAAGCAGGGATTTTCGACGTGATTTTTCGGCAACATAGGCACGTACATCACGGTGGTCTAAAAACAGTCCAGTGTCTAAATAATCGGTGAAATTTACCCGTAATTTCACGCCGTTTTCAACCACGGTAAAGAACTGTTTATTTTCATCCAATTTTTCGTACTGCGAACTGCCTTTCTGTTTCTCTCGAATCTTAAAAATAATGTTATCCACTGACAAATCAAACACATTCGGAAGAACCGATAACGCCTCATACAATCGTTTTTTGGCACTGCTTTTATCCACCGTTTTAGGTGCAGCGTATTCATTGACCACCAACCATTCACCGCCCTCCACGGTATGGTAATAATCAATCGACAGTGCATACTCTGGCATGTCGGCATCGTACACACGGTAGGCATTCACCTCATATTTTTTTGCCCATTTACGTAACGGTTTTAGATTCTTTTTAAGGCGATTGGCAAACATTTTCGCGCCTTCCGATTCCGCCAGTTCAGGGTAAGCGCTTTGCACGCCATCGGCTAAATTTGCCCCCCCTTTAATGGCAGGCTCGCGGTGATAAGCTTCGGTCACATCAAAACGGAACAGCTTACACTCCATTGGCCCATTGGCGAATTTATGGCTTCGCTTGGCTTTTAACCCCAAGTACATGCCCAGTTCAGGATTGCAGGTAAACACTGCTGCTTGCCAACCATCAAACTCCGATTTAAGGTAGTTGCCCAGTGCGGTGTAGATAACTTTTACCTCATCCACTTCCCCCAAACGCTCCCCATAAGGCGGGTTGGCAATTACCAATCCTTTTGGCCAATCGCCCCAGATACGGCCCTGTTCTACCGTCATCTGTTTTACAGCAATATGTTTAAAATAACCTGAATTTAAAATCGCCTCTTCCGCAATATCCAACGATTTATGCGAGGCATCCGAACCATAAATCGGCGGTAAGCTTGCCATCCCTGAGGCTTTACGTCCACGCGCTTCACCAACCAGTCGTTGCCATAAATCGGCATCGTGCTGTTTCCACTGATTCAACAACATTCGGTCTTGCTTATCTAAGCCCGGTGCCGCATCGGAGGCCATCATCGCCGCTTCAATTAAAAAAGTTCCTGAGCCACACATCGGGTCATACAAACTGCCGCCTTGCTTGGCAATGTCAGGCCAGCCCGAACGATACAATAACGCCGCCGCCAAATTTTCTTTCAGTGGCGCTTTTACTTGCTGGCCTTCTCGATAGCCACGTTGGTGTAAGCTGTACCCCACCAAATCAATACTTAACGTCAACTGGTTACGGTTTAAGTGACCATGCACCCGTAAATTTGGATGAACGGTATCCACCGTTGGGCGATCGTCCTGTTTGTCCATAAAGTAATCGACAATACCGTCTTTTATTTTAAGCGCCCCATAATGGCTGTGGTCAATGCCCATGCCCTTTCCTGAAAAAGAGACCGCAAACGCATCACGCACATCCATGTGCTGTTGCCAGTCCAACGCGGCGACCGAGGTGGTTAACTCCTCTTGATTGTCCAGCTCCACTTCCAACACCGTAATAAAAATACGGTTGGCCAAACGCGACCACAAACAAGCGCGATAAGCTAACTCTTGAGAGCCTTCAAACGTCACCCCCCTGGGTTGCGCTTTGACATTTTTAGCGCCCAACACCATCAACTCTTCACGCAATAACTCACTTAACCCACCCGAGGTGGTCGCAAAACATTTCAACATAATAAGTCCCAAAAGCGTTTCATAAATAGAATGTGCTAATTTTAAACGGTTTTCCCCTACAACTTTGATTTAGTTTCGGTAGAATGTGAAAATCCATTTTAAACCTGACTTATAAGAAAAAATACGAATCCTACATGAAAATTTTAATACCCCGCCTTCCGGCCCTCTTAGTTCTCACCTTTAGCTTACTAAGCTTCAATGCACTCGCACAATCTTCATTTCCTGAAGAAGAGCAAGCCTTTCAACAATGGTTAACCGAGTTTAAACAACAAGCACGTCAAGCAGGCATTTCCGAACAAACGATCAACCAAGCCTTTAAAGGGGTTCGCCTTCGCCAAAAAGTATTGGAATCTGACCGAAAACAGCCTGAATTTACCCGAACCTTTTACCAATACTTTAACAGCGCCGTCTCTAAAAACCGCGTTGAAGTGGGCAAACAAAAATATCGAAAGCATCAAGCACTGCTCAACGAAGTTACCCAAAAATACGGCGTTCCCAGTCACATCATCACCTCTTTTTGGGGCATGGAGACCAACTACGGACGCTTTACGGGCAATCTTCCGATTATCGCCTCCTTAGCCACGCTGGCATACGACCCGCGTCGTACCACCTTTTTTAGTAAGCAACTGATGGCCGCCTTAACCATCATTGACCAAGGGCACGTACAGATCGAACAGATGAAAGGCTCTTGGGCGGGCGCAATGGGGCAAGTGCAATTTATGCCCACCAACTATTTAAAGTACGCCGTGGACGGTGATGGCGATGGAAAAATCAATCTTTGGGACAGTCTACCCGACGCATTTCACTCCGCAGGAAGCTTTTTACAACACTTAGGATGGAATTCAGAACAGACATGGGGGGAGGAAATTTCGCTACCAAAAGGGTTCAATTATGCACTGGCTGACAATAAAACCAAACGCTCGATCAAAGCATGGCAAGCATTAGGGATCACACAAACCAATGGTCAACCACTCTCCACCAACCCAGAACAGAGCGCCAAACTCATTCTGCCCAGCGACCACCGTGGCCCCGCTTTTTTAATCTATGACAATTTTCAAGTGATTAAACGCTGGAATAACTCCAACAACTATGCGCTGGCGGTTGGACACCTTTCCAATCGAATTTTAGGCAACCCCCCTCTCAGTAAAAAACAGCCAAAAGACGATAAAGGCATGAGTCGAGAGCAAATGCAGCAACTGCAAAGTGCACTCAACCAACTCGGTTATAACGCCGGAAAACCCGACGGTATTGCAGGCAGTAAAACCCGAAAAGCTCTAAGAGCCTTTCAAGTCACCCACAACCTACCCGCCGATGGCGCTCCCTCTTACCGAATGTTGCAATTGCTCAACAAAGCGGTCAAACAACGTCAACACACCTTAAATGAGTTTATCTAACTCTAAAAAAACCATTCCACCGGCCTATCTTTTTTGGAAGATTCAGTGCCGACTCATCAAACTTTTAAATCGGTTACGTCAGGTAAAAAACAAATGTTAAAATAAGCATTTGCTTATATCTATATTCTCTAATATAATATTCCCTAAAGAGACAATACATCTAAAAGGAGAGTATTTTGAAATCAAATATAATGATTCGTTTAATCGCCATCATGATTCTTGTACCAATTACGTTGGCACACTTTATGGGTCAGGTAGACTTAACTCAACCCACATGGCTATGGCTCACACTCTTTGCAGGTGTCAATGCACTTCAAGCGAGTTTTACAGGTTTTTGCCCTGCGGCAAAAATTTTCGACAAAGGCACATCAAAGTCATGTAACACGACCGATAAAAAATAACCCCCCATATTTATCCCTAGCCGATTCAATCGGCCTCCCCTTAGCCCTCATTTTCCCACAAGATATGAGGGTTTTTTTATACCTCGAACGCTTTATAAAACTCAACCACTCTTTTCTTTCTCTAACTTAGGTTTCACAAAAAACTCTGAGTAGATCAACAACGCTGCACCAACTGAAATTGCCATATCCGCGACATTAAACGTAGCGTAGTGCCATGTTCCGATGTAGAAGTCGATGAAGTCGGTGACTCGGCCTTCGAGTAGGCGGTCGATGACGTTGCCGATGGCGCCACCGAGTATGAGGTTGATTCCCCAGACTTCGGTGGTGAAGCCTTTGGGTAAGCGGGATAACCAGACGATAAAGACCACGCTGACAATCAGCGCTAATCCTGAGAAGAACCAACGTTGCCAGCCGCCCATGTCGGCTAAAAAGCTGAATGCGGCGCCGTAGTTATAGGCGAGTGTCCAGTTTAAATAGGGCATCACCGCAACAGGTTCAGCAAAGGTTAAATTGGAAACCGCCCAGTACTTGGTCAGTTGGTCTAACACCACTAAAACTACCGCCACCCAAATACTGGTGAGAGCGGTCTGTTTTAAGTTGCGTGGTTTAGAAGATTGAGTAAAGTGTTGAGAATTTTCTCCCCCCCCCCTTCTTTTTCACTTTTTTG
>JALSJT010000075.1 GCA_026989175.1 Thiomicrorhabdus sp.
TGACGATTATTACTCTCTGTTCCTAAAGCCCAAGCGCTGGCTGTTGGGGTCTGCCGGGCGAATGGCGACCTCGCAGCTAATCTGACAGCAGTGGGTACCATCGGTTCGATAAAAGCCGTATTCGAAGTGGGGGGTGTGACTCCCCTTCTCTGTCAGTATGGTTTTGATCTGCTGGTGCAGCTCATCAGGAAAATTAAATTGCATAATCAGATCTTCACTGCCCGGGCGTAAGAAATTCAGCTGTAGCCGCTTTGTCCATACCGTGTAATCAGGGAAACGCTGGGCACAAGCCAGTGCCGCTATCGGGTCTGCCAGCGAGGCCATCGCACCGCCAAACAGCGTACCGCCGGGGTTAAGGTTTTGTGGCTCCAGTGGCAGTAAAATACGCACCTGCCGCCACTGCTCATCCAGCTCCAGTACTTTTATACTCATCGATTTAAACGGTGGATAGTTTTCCAGGCGCTGTGCGGCGTGTTGTGACATGATCTATTTCCGATTGCATCTATTATGTGATCATAACAAACGCAAGACATAAAGTTGGGTGTTTTACTTAACTTTTTCAAGGTCTATCGCCGCTTTAACGCACTGAAACATTTTCGTTTTCTCACCGTTTTCATGTGAATTATACGGCTTGAAGTCCATAGGCGATATTATTCGACGCAGCTCTTCATCAAAGGCTTGACCATACATTGCAACAGCATACTCTTCATGGAAGATCATACTTCCTGTTTTTTCATCCGCCTTGGTAAGCAACCTCAAAAGATCAACGGAGCTTTCATTGGATAATTCTATCCATTGATCATATGTGCGCATCGCTGGCTTTGGTTCCATATTAGCAGAAGAATGGGAGCCTTTTTTCCACTGTAACAGCTCGTTGAGCTTGGTTTTGACCTCTTCATCTGAAGCTTTGGAAGAACTATCGAAGTAAGTAAAGGCGAGAAACAGTGCGCGAAACTGATAGGGTGAAACTATTTTTGATTTTAATAAGTATATTATTTTTTCAAGGCGTTTGCGGCTTATCAAAAAGTTAATTAGCGGCGGGTTAACACCCTCAATCCACTGCTCTATACCGTATAAAATAAGTTGGTCTTTTTCCTCTTCTTCAACCTCCAAGCCATCGGTGCAACGCTGCCAGTAATTAAATTTATCGACACCCTGGGTTGTGCTTTTCAATGAATTCTTAGGGAGTGAGAGTACAGGTTCCATAAACGCAGGAAAAAGAAAGCAGGCAATGCTGTTTAAGGCAATTTCTGAGGGCTTATCTTTGGAACCCGTAATTTGTTGTAACTCGTTCCGTAAAATGGAGACCCCGAAGTCATTAGGCGGCCAAAAATCATCGAGGCGGTGCTTTTCAAGCTCATTTTTAAATGCTTTTATGTGCTCATCAAACAGCGAAAATAGCGCGGGGTTTACCACCTTGATTAATGAGATAAACAGCAGTTGCTCATAGTTAACTTCGCCAGCTAAATTATCCCAAAGTTCAAATGTTAAACGCAGCACGGATTTTAAGGTGCGGGGTGAGTCACAAAGAGTCGAAAATGCGGCAGATAATGGCATAATTTTTTCTTGATGCGCATCAAGCTCAGTGCTCGATGCTATGCGATCTTTAGTATCAGCCGCATGTTGGCTTGTATCAAACCGCTCGTCTCTCTCTTCCTGCGGGGTAGGGTCAATAAATTGCTTATTCAGGCACTCATCTCGCAACACCTTTGTGAGGCGATGGATTTTCTCATGGTCTATTTTTGGTACTCTTTCGATGTATCGAGCAATTTTTTGTTGATCAAAGCGGATGCTCAGCGAGGGGCTGGCTACAATGACGGAGATACAGGCTTGTTGATCCAGCAAATAAAGCAGCGATTGTAATGAGTTGATGTTTTCATGCCGCTGATTCGGCGGGTTATTCTCTTCAGAGCTATTATTTGTGAATCGCTCTAGGTCATCAATCCACAGTACAACTTTAAGGTTACAGGCATCGGCGACCGTCGCAAGTTTTTTTAGTAACACGGTAGGTGTCGGTTCTACTTTGAGCAATCTTATGAACCCCGAAAAAGGCCCGCTTGTGCGTTCAATTGCGTATAAATATCGATCTGCTAAGCCCGATAGTGAGAGTGTGTTGATCTCTTGGCCCAGCTTGTCAATCAGGCTATTAAGTATGCCGCTAACAGCCACCTCAGTGGTGTTGTAAGGCCATAGTGAAATCTGTAGGTATAAGGTGTATGGCGAGCCTTTTAGATGATGCTCCACCAGCCTGCCGATGCTGCTTTTCCCTGAACCCAATGCACCAAGGATCGCAATGGAGCTTTGTTGGGACTTTTTCAAGCGATCGGCAATGCGCTTAGCTACCAGATTGTGATCAAGTCGGTCTTGCTCAGGGTGGGTGATTTCATCATCATTTAACAACCACTTGTTTAATTCAGAAAATCTTTCGACCTTTTGGAGGTCAATAGTTTTGTGCGCTTCTCCTCTTTTTGAGGTGGACGCGATGTGCAGCACCCGGGCAATAAATGTGAGAATAAGCATACCTACATTAAAAACAAGGAGGTAGGGGGTCCATTCGTCATAGCTAGGAACCCATACTAAAACATTTGCCGCCACAACAATGGCCAGCCAAAGCGGGGGATAGCGCCAAAAATGCTTCAACCCAAAAAAACCAACGTAACGATTACGACTAAAAGGATAAAAAACCGCAGCGAGCAAGATGAACAATGCGACCACCCCCATAAGGTGGGGCCAAGTTGCTAGCTGCTCTGCAAAAGGGCGTAGCATTTTTGTAGACCACGGCTCAATAAATAACCAGATGATCGCAGCAATCAAACCGCAGATGAGTATGCTGAACCAACGCTTTGAGGTATTCCCTTTTAATTTTCTACACGAAAATATATATTCCACTTTATTCTATATTCCTCACATAGCTGCAGAAGACTCGGGCTGATTATTATGATGTGCATTTCTTGGTGGGTCGTCGATTTTAATTTGGGTAGATAGCTATCCATATCGATTTTCGTAAGTAACCTGACTCAGGTTATCATACCTTTTTCTTAGAGCGGCCCCAAAACATGCCCCATACCACGGTTGCCATTATCGCCAGTCATCCCACACGCCAAGCAGAGGCTGATAGGCTGGCTAAGTGCTTGGCGCTGCCTTGTGGTGAGTCGCCACAATTTAATTTAGAGTTTACTGATGAGCGGTTGCAGCTCTGCCTTAATACCCCGGGTGCGCCGGGTCCTGTTTATGTTGACTTTGTGGGGGGCAAAGCGGCGCATCGCCGTCAATTTGGTGGTGGGCGTAACCAGCCTATGGCGAGGGCTTTAGGGTTGAAGCCGGGAGTTAATCCACATATTTTTGATGCTACAGCGGGGTTGGGGCGGGATAGTTTTGTCTTTGCCACTCTGGGTTGTCAGGTGACCATGCTAGAGCAGAACCCCATCATCGCCGCGCTGCTTGAGGATGGTTTGCAACGAGGGCAGAGCAGCCTTGCGGAAATTTGCCTGCGCATGTCACTGATTAATGCGGAT
>JALSJT010000076.1 GCA_026989175.1 Thiomicrorhabdus sp.
TTGGTGCTAACGATGCGCCTTTAATGCCTTATTTGGATATTGAAGAACTGGTTAAAACCGCCAAGCTGCATAACGTGGATGCCATCCATCCTGGCTATGGGTTTTTATCTGAAAACGTCGAGTTTGCACGTCGTTGTCGTGAGGAAGGTATTATTTTTATCGGCCCCGCACCTGAGGTTATGGAGCAACTGGGCGATAAAGTACAGGCAAAACAAAATGCCATTGATGCGGGCATTCCTGTTATTGAAGACAGTAAGGTTGCTTTAGATTCGGTTGAGATTGCGTTGGCAGAAGCTGAAAAAATTGGCTTCCCGTTGATGATAAAAGCGGCCTCTGGCGGTGGCGGTCGGGGCATGCGGATTTTGCGCTCAATTGATGAGCTTCCTAATGCTTACAATGATGCGCGTAGTGAGTCTTTAAAAGCGTTTGGTGATGATACGGTTTTTTTAGAAAAATACCTCGATTCACCCAAGCATATTGAAGTTCAGATTTTAGGCGATAACTATGGCAATTTAGTTCACCTTTATGAACGCGATTGTTCGGTACAACGGCGTTTTCAAAAGGTCATTGAGGTTGCCCCCAGCGCGACCTTAAAGCAACAAACCCGTGACAAACTCTATGAATATGCCTTAAAAATCACAAAACATGTGAATTACAGTTGTGCTGGTACGGTTGAGTTTTTAGTCACTCAAGAAGCTGACGGCAGTGAAGGTATATACTTTATAGAGGTAAACCCACGGGTGCAGGTTGAGCACACTATTACCGAAGAGATCACCGGTGTCGATATTGTACGTAGCCAAATTCATATCGCTAACGGCTGTAAATTATCTGATCCTGAAATCAATATTCAGTCTCAAGATGATATATCTATTCGTGGTTTTGCGGTGCAGTGTCGCATTACCACCGAAGACCCGACTCAATACTTTAAACCTGACTTTGGTACTATTATCGCCTACCGCAGCGCCGGTGGTTTTGGTATTCGCCTTGATGCTGGTGCCGTTTATGTGGGGGCAAAGGTATCGCCGTTTTATGATTCGATGTTGGTTAAAATATCTGCTTCCGGGCGTACTTTAGAAGGTGCGATTGACCGTGCTCACCGAGCATTGCGTGAGTTTAGAATCCGTGGTGTTAAAACCAATATCGGTTTTTTATTAAATGTTTTAGAGCACCCAACGTTTCGAGATGGCACGGTTAAAGTCACCTTTTTAGAGAGTCATACCGAGCTTTATGATGTGCCAACACGACTAGATCGCGGCACCAAAGCACTGCGTTATTTAGCCAATGTTATTGTTAATGGCAACCCAGATATCAACAAGGTAGATCCCGAGCGTCACTCAGCGATGGATTTTCGTACCCCGATTATTCCCGACTTTGACCCACTTGCGCCCTATCCTAAAGGTACAAAAAACAAGCTTGATGAACTCGGTGCAGACGGTTTCGTACAGTGGATTAAAGATCAAAATACTATTTTATACACCGACACGACCTTGCGTGATGCGCATCAATCGTTGCTTGCCACTCGGGTACGTACTAAAGATATGATGTCAATTGCCGAAGGTTTGGCAAAGAATCACTCACAACTTTTCTCACTCGAAATGTGGGGTGGCGCTACCTTTGATGTGGCGATGCGCTTTTTGCACGAATGCCCCTGGAAGCGACTTAAACATCTGCGTGAAGCGATTCCTAATATTTTATTTCAGATGCTATTTCGTGGCTCCAACGCGGTCGGCTACAAGGCTTACCCTGACAACTTAGTTGAAAAGTTTATTATTGAATCATGGCAAAATGGCATTGATGTTTTTCGTATTTTTGATTCGCTCAATTGGGTTGAAGGGATGCGTAAATCCATTCAAGTGGTGCGTGAGCAAACAGGCGGTATTGCCGAAGCCACCATTTGTTATACCGGTGATGTACTTAATAAAGAGGCGAGCAATAAATACAATCTTAACTACTATCTCGACTTAGCAAAACAACTCGAAGATGCCGGCGCGCATACGTTGTGTTTAAAGGATATGGCAGGTTTGCTCAAGCCCTATGCTGCCGAAGAGCTTATTCCCGCCTTAAAAGAAGCGGTCGATTTACCGATTCATTTACACACCCACGATACTTCATCCATGCAGTCTGCAACCTTACTTAAAGCAATAGAAAAGGATGTCGATATTGTTGATGCCTGTATGAGCTCAATGTCGGGATTAACCTCACAGCCTAATTTAAATTCATTAATTGCCAGTATGCAGGGGCAGCCACGTGAGCAAAAGTTTGATTTAAAATCATTAAACCAATATGCCAACTACTGGGAAGATACTCGCGAAATTTATTACCCGTTTGAGTCGGGCTTAAAAGCGGGTACGGCTGAGGTTTATGACCATGAAATTCCTGGCGGACAATACTCAAACCTGCGGCCACAATCTATCGCCCTAGGTTTGGAAGATAAGTTTGAAGAGGTGAAAGCGAATTACGCCATCGTTAATAAAATGTTTGGTGATATTGTTAAGGTAACGCCATCCTCAAAAGTGGTCGGTGATATGGCAATTTTCATGACATCCAATGGTTTAACGGAGCAAGATGTAATGCAGCAAGGTGCTAGCTTGGCCTTTCCGCAGTCAGTGCATGACTTGTTTATTGGTAGCCTTGGGCAAACGGAAGGCGGCTTTCCTGTCGAACTTAGCAATTTAGTGCTTAAAAATGAAAAACCTTACACCGGCCGGCCCAATGATCACCTTGAGCCAATTGATTTTGATAAAGAGTTTGCAGCCTTTCAAGAGCAATTTGATGACTCACGAAGCATGCTAGATTTTTTATCCTACCAAATGTACCCCAAAGTATACGAAGATTTTTATCAGCACCTTGAAGACTATGGCAATGTTGCCGTTATACCCACGCCTGCTTTTTTCTTCGGTCTAAAACAACGCGAGGAACTTACTGTAGAGTTGGGGCAAGGTAAAACCATTAGTATTAAACTACTCTACACTTCGCCAGCAGACTCAGGGGGGATTCGCACCGTTACGTTTAACTTAAACGGTCAAACCCGAAGTATTACTATTCGGGATGATTCAGTAAAATCGACCAAGAAAGTGAACCGAAAAGCAGATAAGGATAATGAGGTTGGAACGCCGATTTTAGGGCGTTTATCAGCCGTTATGGTTGAAGAGGGGCAGACTGTTGAAAAAGATACACCACTGTTTGTGATAGAAGCGATGAAAATGGAATCTACAATTACTGCGCCACGAGAAGGCGTGGTTAAAAAGATTCATCTCAATGAAGGCGAAATTTTAGAGCAAGGTGATTTGGTTATTGAGCTAGGAGCCTGTCCGAGAACTAGAAACCTACTGCAAATCCCACAATCATCATAATTTGAGTTTATCAAAATCGTTAAATAGCCGTGCTATTCGCCTCTTTCGATAATCACAACTTATGATAATTCTGTGATTTTCGCTACGGTCTTTGTTCTCGGACAAGCCCCTAGAATAAGCTCGTTTACAGTAAA
>JALSJT010000077.1 GCA_026989175.1 Thiomicrorhabdus sp.
TTCGGAGTGTGTCAATGTTGGGCTTAATCAAAGGGGATTAGCATTACCAACTTTGCAATGAATAATATCTAGCGAATTACTCATTCTCCGACACTCTCTCGCAACCTTGAGCGGACTTTTATAGTCCGCTTTTTTTATGCCCCAAAATTGAAAATTTAGACTGACCAAAAATCAACTAGGTTAATCAGAGCTTCCTTTAGTACAATACACACTTTTATCACTTAAGAATGTGAACCATGTCACAAGTTAGTATAGGGATCGTGATGGATCCTATCGAATCAATCAACATTAAAAAAGACAGTACTTTTGCAATGATGCTAGAAGCACAAAGCAGAGGGCATTCCCTTTTTTATATTCTTCAATCTGATCTGTTTGCAAAAAACGGTACAGTATTTGCTAAAATGTTTCCTGTAACGGTTACAGATAATTCAGAGAACTGGTTTGAGTTGGGCGATGCACAAACACGCCCCTTGCATGAACTATCTTCGGTTTTAATGCGCAAGGATCCTCCGTTTGATATGGAGTATATCTACTCAACTTATTTACTTGAACTTGCCGAAAAGCAAGGCTGTTTAGTTGTTAATAAACCTGCCAGTGTACGCTCAGCAAATGAGAAACTCTCCACCGCATGGTTTCCTGAATGCTCGCCAGAGACTCTAGTCACGCGCGACATGGATCGTATCAAAGCCTTTCAAGAAGAACTTAAACACATTGTCGTAAAACCACTCGATGGCATGGGTGGTGCTATGATTTTTCAAATTCGTGAGGGCGACACCAATAAGAATGTCATCTTAGAAGCTATCACCAAAAATGGCACTGAAACAATTATGGCGCAACGTTTCTTGCCAGAATTTAAACAAGGTGATAAACGCATATTACTCATCAATGGCAAGCCTTTCCCACATGGATTAGCCAGAATTCCTGCCGAAGGAGAAGGGCGTGGCAACTTAGCCGCAGGCGCAAGCTACAAAGGTGTAGACCTTACCGAACGTGAAATTGAGATTTGTAATATTGTTGGTCCTACACTAAAAGAAATGGGCTTAATGTTTGTAGGGCTAGATGTGATTGGTGATTACTTAACTGAAATTAACGTCACCAGCCCAACTTGCATACGAGAGCTAGATACAATTTATTCTGCCAATATTGCAGGCTTATTGATGGATGAAATTGAAAACGAGCTAGAGGATAGAGCATGAAAACACGCGTGAAATGGCTAGATAATATGAGCTTTGTTGGCGAATCAGGCAGTGGTCACTCCATTGTAATGGACGGCCCACCTGAATTTGGCGGCCGTAATTTAGGCGTTCGCCCCATGGAAATGCTTTTGCTAGGTCTTGGTGGCTGTGCTTCTTTTGATGTGGTTTCTATGCTCAAAAAGAGCAAACAAGATTTGGTAAATTGTGAAGTTGAAATCAGCGCAGAACGAGCCGATGAAGAACCTAAAGTCTTCACTAAAATACATCTTCATTTTGTCATTTCTGGAAATGATTTATCAGATAAGCGTGTGGCTCGCGCAATTGAACTGTCGGTTGAAAAATATTGTTCTGCTTCTATCATGCTAGGCAAAACAGCTACAGTTACGCATGATTATGAGTTAATTGGGTAACACTCCTTCTCTTCTATCACTTGTCGGCTAAATGAACTTAGCCTATGATGTTGCCGTCACAAACAAGAAGTAGCTAAAAACCCAGCTAAAATGTTTGTTAATCAGGGCAACCCATGAATGCTTTACAAAGAGTTTTTTTAACAGGTATCTGCTTATTTTCACTAGCCGTCGTTAATACCGTATCAGCCACTCAAAGAGCCCATTCCAGTAAAAATAGTATTAGTGCGACACAGATACGACAAGCTTATGCTCAACTAATAAAAAATCCGTCGCTTAAAAAACCCAAAATTGAGGTTAAAGCAAAAAAGAAATCAACTCCTGCTCGTTTTCATGCAGTAACCGTAGCAAAAAAACAAATTCATAAAAAATATCGTTGGGGTGGAACGACACCGAGAACAGGCTTTGATTGCAGTGGTCTTATTCAGTACGCTTTTAAATTAGCCAAAATTTATATTCCCCGCACTGCCGCAGCACAATACAAACACACGAAGCGCATTTCTCTCTCTAAGATTCAGGCTGGTGATTTGATATTCTTTCACACACGCCGAACCAAAGCACGAGTAAATCACGTAGGTATATATATGGGGAATGGTAAATTTATTCACGCGCCCCGAAAAGAAAAGCGCGTATCAATAGCGAAACTTAATAAATATTGGCGAAGAAAATTTGTTGGCGCGGGAAGAGTATAACGACTCTAATTTGTTGTTGATTCCGTACCTTCTGGTGTAGATGCTTCTGGCTCAGATGTAGTAGCCGCTGGCATTTCTTCTGTTTTAATTTCTATTTCTGCGGATGCGGGTTCAGCAGTTACTGCTGGCATTGTAGCTGGCTCTTCTGCTTGAGTAGGTTCTAGCTCAGCAACAGGCGTTGAGCCTTCTGTTGTTGGTGTGCTTGTAGGCATCGCTTCTTCTGGTATTTTCTCCTCAGTCTTCTCCTCCACAACTGTCGCAGATATTGGCATTCCTAATATCATTGCATTTCCATCAACTGCAGCGCGTTGAGCCATCCAAACAAACGCCGCAGTAGCGACTGCGGTAAATAAAAGTGTTCCAACCATATCTGTTGATAGTTTCATTTTATAATCTCTTCGTTATAAAGGTTAGTTAAGGAAATACTGATTAAGTCCCATAAAATTCTGCTGGCTTACAAGGCATCAGATCCTAGGCATAATTTTTCAGAATGGTTGCTCCCTTCGGAAAAATTATAACAACGGAGGTGGTGCCTTGTAAGTCAGCCCTATCGGGGCTTAGCCAAGTTCCCAATTTCTTCGTTATTTGTTTTTACCATAGAATAACTATGCAAAAAACAAATGTCTCGAACTTGGAAACTTGGCGTTGCCAGAATTTATGGGACTTGATCAGTGTTTCCTTAAGGAGAATCAGATTATTTTAGCATTTAAATGGACATTTTATATAACCACCCCCCCTGTTTTTCGATGATTTGTACGAATTTAGAGCTATTTTTAAACACAAATCATCGAAAAACAGATGAGATGGTCTCCTCCTCTTTAATGCGGCATCAAAGTGCCATAATTGGAGATGTAAAATCATTCAATTAACAGAAAAGGAGACCACCATGAATATTAAAACAGTTGGACTAGATATAGCAAAAACAATTTTCCACTTTATTGGATTAGATAAACACGGTAAACAAGTAGACAAGAAGAAGTTAAGACGAGGACAGTTACTCGCCTATTTTGCCAATTTACCGCCGTGTACCATCGCCATGGAAGGTTGTGCCAGTTCCTACTATTGGCAACGCGAACTAACAAAGCTTGGGCATAAGGTAAAACTACTCCCTGCCCAGCATGTAAAAGCGTTCGTAAGAGGAAACAAGAATGACTATA
>JALSJT010000078.1 GCA_026989175.1 Thiomicrorhabdus sp.
CCTTGCACCCAGTGCGGAACAAGCATTGCTAAAATAGTAATCGACCAACGCGCTAGCTTCTTCTGTCCAAACTGCCAACCCCTCAAATAATTTTAAATCCCATAAACAAAAATAGCGCCATAAAGGCGCTATTTTTAAAACCTTAGGCTACCCCTAAAGTTTATCTCAATCTCATAAGAGATTAACGAACGGTTTGATTCAAAGAACCATTGGCATAACGTGCTTGCATCTCTTCTAAACCAACGGCTTTGATTTTAGAAGCGTGACCTGCACAACCAAATGCTTCAAAACGCGCTTTACAAATTTCCATCATCGCATTTTCAGCCGCATTATAGAATTTACGAGGATCAAAGTTTGCTGGGTTCTCAGCTAAGTGCTTACGGATTGCACCGGTAGACGCCATACGTAAGTCGGTATCAATATTTACTTTACGAACACCGTATTTAATACCTTCAACGATTGCTTCCACTGGCACACCATAAGTTTGCCCCATGTCTCCACCATAGCTGTTGATGATTGATAGCCACTCTTCAGGAACCGAAGAAGAACCATGCATAACAATGTGCGTATCAGGAATCCGCTCATGAATTTTACGGATCTGATCAATTTTAAGTACGTCAGCACTTGGCTTAGACGTAAATTTGTAAGCACCGTGAGAGGTTCCTACGGCAACCGCTAAGCAATCAACATTCGTATCTTTAACGAACTGTGCAGCTTCTTCTGGATCAGTTAATAAGCTATCCATATCAAGCTTTTCATCAGAACCATGCCCGTCTTCTTCACCCATCATGCCTGTTTCTAGTGAACCTAAGCAACCTAACTCACCTTCAACCGATACACCACAAGCATGTGCGACCGAAACGACTTCTGCCGTGATTCCAGCGTTATACTCATAAGAGGCTGGCGTTTTCATGTCTGACTCTAAAGAACCATCCATCATCACCGAGGTGAAACCAGATTGAATCGCACGAACACATACGCCAACATCTGAACCGTGATCCTGATGCATAACCACTGGAATGTGCGGGTACATTTCAACAGCCGCGGCAACCATATGACGTAACATTGGCTCACCAGCGTACTTACGTGCACCAGCAGAACCTTGAAGAATCACTGGAGAATTCACTTCATTCGCCGCACGCATAATTGCACGTACTTGTTCCATATTGTTTACGTTAAACGCAGGCATACCAAAATTATTTTCAGCTGCGTAATCCATTAATTCACGAAGTGTAATCATCGCCATCTGCGAGACTCCTTTAATTGGTTTCAAAAAATTTTCATTATTCTAGCAAGTTTTCACTCACTATATAAAAATAATACTTATGTTAGATTCTGTTTACGGAATTTTAACAATTTCCATGCTGTTGGTTCCGCCTAAGATTCCACGTGTTTCACCACGAGTTAACAAAACAAGATCACCCTGTTTCGCAATACCGAAAGACTTAATTCTTTCCATAATAATATCTCTGACATTACCATCATCCATTCCAGAATAGTCGACAGTAGAAGGGTAGACGCCACGGAACAACGTTACTTTACGGCGCGTTTTAATATGCGGGGTTAACGCAATGATTGGGATACCTGAGCTGATACGTGACATTAATAGAGCAGTATTTCCTGACTCGGTTAATGAAGCGATACATTTCACATCAAAATGGTTTGCCGCATACATTGCTGACATCGCAATCGTTTCATCGACCGCAGTGAATGACTCATCAATACGGTGTGTTGATTCACGAGAGGTACGAGACTTTTCAGCCTCATGACAAATGCGCCCCATAGTCTCAATAACCAAACTAGGAGACTTACCTGTTGCCGTCTCACCCGACAGCATAACCGCATCCGAACCATCCATCACTGCATTCGCAACATCAAACACTTCTGCACGTGTTGGAATGGCATTATCAATCATGGTTTCCATCATCTGTGTAGCCGTAATGGTGACACGATTCAATTGACGCGCGCGTTTAATCATTTTTTTCTGTAGCGCAGGAAGCTGAGCATCGCCAACCTCAACTCCTAAGTCACCACGAGCAATCATGATAACATCAGAGGCTAAGATAATACCGTCTAATGTTGCATCATCCGCAACCGCTTCTGCTCGCTCAATTTTAGAGACGATATCACAATTTAATCCCGCTTTTTGTGCCAGTGTACGACAATATTCAACGTCTTCCGCTGAGCGAGGAAAAGACAGCGCTAGAAAGTCCGCTTCCATTTCAGCCGCCGTTAAAATATCTTCTTTATCTTTATCGGTCAATGCCGCAGCGGATAATCCACCGCCTTGTAGGTTAATGCCTTTATTGTTCGATAAAGCACCTCCAACAATCACTTTACAGTTAACACGCTCACCAACCACATCAATCACTTCGAACACAAGACGACCATCATCCAGTAAAAGACGATTACCTGGCTTAACATCGTAAGGTAAACTTTTATAGGTTAAGCCAACTTCGTGTTGGTTTCCTGCATTCAGGTCAACGTTATTATCAAACGCAAAAAGATCGCCTGCTTCAAGAAACACTTTGTCTTCTGCAAAGCGTGCAATACGAATTTTAGGCCCTTGCAAATCCACTAAAACGCCCACTTCACGATCAAGCTTTTTCGCTAAGGCACGAACCGCATCAACTCTTCCTTTATGCTCGGTAGGATTACCATGAGACATATTAATACGGACAACATCAAGCCCCGCTTTAATCATTTTCTCAAGCTCTCCGTTGCGGTCCGTTGCTGGCCCTAATGTTGCGACAATTTTTGTTCTTCTTAAAACAGTTGACATATATAGTTATACCTTTGAATGTGAATGATTCAATCAAAAAAGATGTCTCGCAAAATAAACGTATTCAATAAAACCAAATGAATTTTATTTTATTAAGTTTACTTACCGAGTCACCCTTCATCAGATGATTGTTAAAAATTTATTGAGATTTTTGCACGAGAGGGACGCGAGAGAAAAAAGAGATAAAATATGGCTGATTAAGGCAGAAATCGCAGGGAATACCTAGGTATTCGCAAGGTTTTCAACAAAAATCAGGCATATTTTAGCCTTTTTTATCCGTGTATCCTCTCGTACAAAGATCTCTTATTATATTATGGGACAGAAACGCCCTAAATGACAGTTTAATTAAATTGCGCTTAACCAAAATCTAAAATAGACAGTGATTAAACCCAACTTAATTAAAACAACTTTATTTTGCAGCCGCTTTTTCTAGCATTTCAACTGCGGGTAATTTTTTACCTTCTAGGAACTCAAGGAAAGCACCACCACCCGTAGAGATATAAGAGACTTTATCAGCAATGTCATACTTATCAATGGCCGCTAAGGTATCACCACCACCAGCGATAGAGAATGCATTTGACTCTGCAATCGCTAAGGCAATCGCTTTGGTTCCGCCACCGAACTGATCAAATTCAAATACGCCAACCGGACCATTCCATACAACCGTTCCAGCATTCTTAATGATTTCAGCCAACTCAGCGGCTGAATCGGGACCGATATCAAAGATCATATCGTCATCTTGAACGTCAGAGATGTTCTTAGTCTCTGCAACAGCCGTTTCAGAGAATTCTTTACCACAAACTACATCAGAGGCCAACGGAATTCCTGCACCACGAGATTCCATAATACCGTTTAATTTATTACACGTTTCAACCAAGTCTGATTCAGACAAGGATTTACCTACGTTATAACCAGCGGCCTCAATAAAAGTATTCGCAATACCTCCGCCTACAACCAACTGATCTACTTTTTCAGAAAGTGACTCAAGAACGGTTAATTTTGTAGAGACCTTAGAACCACCAACAATTGCAACCATTGGACGTGCTGGATTATTCAATGCTTTACCAAGTGCTTCTAACTCACCCGCTAAAAGTGGACCTGCACAAGCGGTATCCGCAAATGCACCGGCGCCATGTGTTGATGCTTGAGCACGATGTGCCGTACCAAAAGCATCCATCACATACACGTCACAAAGCGCTGCATATTGTTTAGAAAGCACTTCTGTATTCTTCTTTTCACCTACATTAAAACGAACATTTTCTAGTAACACCACTTCACCATCAGCGACATCAAAACCACCTGAAAGATAGTCTTTCACCAAACGAACATCTTGACCTAATTTATCAGATAGGTCTGCCGCAACGGGCGCTAAAGAAAACTCTTCCGCATACTCACCTTCTGTTGGACGCCCTAAGTGAGACATCAACATTACCTTAGCACCCGCTTCAACCGCCATTTTAATCGTTGGCAATGACGCACGGATGCGAGCATCAGAAGTCACCTTACCGTCTTTGACAGGTACGTTCAAATCTTGACGAATTAATACGCGTTTTCCAGCTAGATCTAAATCAGACATCTTAATTACAGACATTCGGTATTTCCTCTATTAAGTAATGCGAAACATTCGCACGTTGTCTAGGAACTCCCCCTAGCAACCAAGTTTAAAAATTAAGTTTTCCATTCAATACTAAAAAAGTACAGAAAAGAAAAAATAATTACAAATATAATGAGGTTAATTCGGCTCTGAGGTAGGAGAGTTCAAGGCGGAATAAGGGCGCGAACATGTGTTCGCAACCGTTCCCAACGAAGAAATCTCCTGCCTCAGGGCTGAATTAAGCCAGTATAAGAATCGAATTTGCTCGCCCAGAAGCGCTATCAGTTCGAGACTGGAAAAGGGAGTGTACAAAAGTGTACATGACCGTTCCAGCCGAAGAAATGGTAGCGCTTATGGGATGAGCAAAACGATTACTTACCGACGTGTTCTACTACTCTCATCATATTACAGGTATAACCATACTCATTATCATACCAAGCAACGATCTTAACAAACGTAGAATCTAGCGCGATCCCTGCTTTTGCATCAAAGATAGACGGATGAGCATCACCACGGAAATCAGTAGAAACATTGGCTTCTTCAGTATAACCAAGAACGCCTTTCATAGCTCCTTCAGAAGCAGCTTTCATTGCAGCACAAATTTCGTCATAAGAAGCTTCTTTTTCTAGCTCTACAACCAAATCAACAACCGATACATCAGAGGTGGGCACACGGAACGCCATACCTGTCAACTTACCATTCAACTCAGGCAGTACTTTACCAACGGCTTTTGCTGCACCCGTTGATGAAGGGATGATATTCTCAAGAATACCACGACCACCACGCCAGTCTTTCATAGAAGGACCATCAACGGTTTTTTGCGTTGCGGTTGCCGCATGAACGGTTGTCATTAGGCCACGCTTAATACCAAAACTGTCATTCAATACTTTTGCAACAGGCGCTAAACCGTTTGTGGTACAAGATGCCGCAGAAACAATCGCTTCGCCTTTATACTCTTCATGGTTAACACCATAAACAAACATTGGCGTATGATCTTTAGAGGGGGCAGACTGTACAACTTTTTTAGCACCCGCTTCAATATGCGCCTGACAAGACTCTTCTGTTAAGAAGAAACCAGTACACTCAATAACAAGATCCGCGCCTACGTCAGACCAAGCTAAATCTGCTGGGTTGCGTTCTGCGGTAATACGGATGGTTTTTCCGTTAACCACAAGATTGCCGTCAACCACTTCTACTGTGCCATCAAAACGCCCGTGAACAGAATCATATTTAAGCATGTATGCTAGGTACTCAGGATCTAACAAATCATTGATTGCAACTACTTCGATGTTTTTAAAATCTTTTGCCGCTGCGCGGAAAGCCATACGACCGATACGGCCAAAACCGTTAATACCAACTTTAATTGTCATTTTCTAACTCCAAAAAATTATTGGGCTTAAAACGATAAGCCCAAATTACAATAAATTACTTACCTAAAACTTTGTTTGCCGTTGCAACCACATTCTCAACAGTGAAACCAAACTCTTTATACAGTTGATCTGCTGGAGCAGACTCACCAAAAGTAGACATACAAACCGTTCCACCATCTAGGCCAACGTATTTATACCAACCGTCAGCAACACCGGCTTCGATTGCAACGCGTTTAACACCTGGAATCAAAACAGAATCTTTATAGGCTTGATCTTGCTCATCGTACGCATCCGTACAAGGCATTGAAACAATACGTACGTTAGCATCCATTGCTTCAGCAGCCTTAACTGTTAAGCCCACTTCAGAACCTGTTGAGATAAAGATAATATCAGGCGTACCTTCACAATCTTTCAGGACATAACCACCCTTCTCAATATTCTTCACTTGCTCAGCGGTACGTTCCATTGGATCCAAGGCTTGACGAGAGAAAATTAACGCGGTTGGTGCATCACCACGCATCATCGCAAGCTTCCAAGAAACGGCAGACTCAACCGCATCACAACCACGCCATGTTTGGAAGTTAGGAATAACGCGCATGGTCGCAAGTTGCTCTACTGGCTGATGCGTTGGACCATCTTCACCCAAGCCAATCGAATCATGTGTATACACATAGATTGTACCGATCTTCATCAGCGCAGACATTCTTAATGCATTACGCATGAACTCCATGAACATGAAGAAGGTTCCACCGAAGACTTTAAAGCCTCCGTGTAGTACCATTCCGTTCATCATGTGCGCCATACCAAACTCACGAACACCCCAAGAAAGGTAGTTACCATTCGCATTTTCATGATTCACTTTAACCATCTTCGACCAGTTGGTTAAGTTAGAACCGGTTAAATCCGCGGAACCACCAAACATCTCTGGCAGTAACTCACCCAACTTTTCAATGGATTTTTGTGACGCTTGACGTGAAGCAATTTTTGGCATTTCTTCTTGTGTTTTCGCAATGAATGAATCCATTTCAACTTCAAAATTCGCTGGTAACTCACCTGCAATACGACGCTCATATTCAGCGGCTTCAGCAGGGTATGCAGCACGGTATGCATCAAACTTAGCGTTCCAAGCGGCTTCGTCTGCTTTACCTTTCGCTTTGTGATCCCAACCAGCATAGATTTCATCTGGGATTTCGAATGGACCCGCTGTCCAACCTAGCTCTTTACGTGCCAGTGCAATTTCTTCATCACCCAGTGGCGCGCCGTGACAAGAGTAAGTCCCTGCTTTATTCGGCGAACCAAAACCAATCACGGTTTTGGTACAAATCAAAGTAGGACGATCTGTTACCGACTTAGCCAGCGTAATCGCGGCATCAATCGCAGCAGCATCATGTCCATCAACACTTGGAATAACGTGCCAATCGTATGAGTTAAAACGACCAGGAACACCTTTTTCCATCCAATCACCGATGTTACCATCAATCGAAATATCGTTGTCATCCCAAAAAGCGATTAACTTACCAAGCCCTAATGTCCCAGCCATTGCTGCTGCTTCATGAGAAAGACCTTCCATCAAACAACCGTCACCCATAAAGACATAGGTATGGTGATCAACAATTTCATGACCAGGCTTATTAAACTGTGCCGCTAGCGTGCGTTCAGCAATCGCCATCCCCACAGCATTGGTCAGACCTTGACCTAAAGGACCTGTTGTTGTTTCAATCCCATCTGCATAGCCGTACTCAGGGTGACCCGCTGTTTTAGCATGTAACTGACGGAACTGTTTAATGTCTTCAATGCTTAAATCGAAACCACTAAGATGCAACAAAGAGTACATAAGCATTGAACCGTGTCCGTTAGACAAGATAAAACGATCGCGATCAGACCATTTAGCGTTCGTTGGGTTGAACTTTAAGTGGTCATTCCATAATACTTCTGCGATATCCGCCATACCCATTGGTGCACCAGGGTGACCAGAGTTTGCTTTCTGAACTGCATCCATGCTTAATGCACGAATTGCGTTTGCTAAATCTCTACGAGTTGCCATACAACTTCCTCAATTTTAAAAAAATTCGGTGTTTACACGCCTTCACCTGACTTGAAGCACTTCTTTATTTCATGAGTGCTTAAGAGGAACGACCATATAATTTGGACGAATATTCTCTCTTATATTGACTAAATCATCAAGTTTTCTTATGACTTTATCCATTTCAAAAATCGCTTATAACCCTAATGAAAGCTAAGCAACCCCTTTATAGACAACGGTACGACCCTGCTTCACCCTCTAAGCATATCGCCAGTAAAGTTAAGCAAAATCAACTTTAATATGCTGTTTAAACGCTTTTAACTCTATCGCGGCATGTTCATACAATGAGAGCATTGAAGGGATCACCAATAAAATCAACAAGGTTGAAAACATTAAACCAAAGGCGATCGCAGTTGCCATCGGAATTAAAAACTGCGCCTGTAAAGAAGTCTCAAACAGTAGAGGTGTTAAGCCCGCAATGGTCGTAAGCGAGGTTAATAGTACCGCTCTCACTCGCTGCACAGCGGCCTCTTCCAGTGCTTCATTCACACTCAACCCCGATTCACGCAGTCGCTTATAAAAACTAACCAGAATAATCGAATCATTCACCACAATTCCTGACAACCCAAAGAAGCCAAACAGAGATAAAATGGTCATATCCAGCCCCATCCACCAATGCCCTAAAATAGCACCAATTAAGCCAAAAGGAATGGCCATCATCACCACCAAAGGCCAGCCATAAGAGCCAAATACCCAAGCCAACACGATGTAGATCATAGCCAACCCAATAAACATGCCAACTTTCATATCCGCCATTGTTTCCGATTGTCGTGCACTCTGCCCTTCAACCGACACCGTTAAACCGTACTTTAACTCCAGCTCCGGCAAGGTGGTCGCTTGCAGTTGTTCTAAAATACGGTTGGCATTATTCACATGCTTGTCTACCACGCCAATTACATTAACGGTTAAGGCGCCATCCACATGACGCATCACATCAAACCCTCGCTGGGTCGACCAAGAAGCCACGGTACTTAGCGCGACTCGCTCACCGCTTGGCGTTATAATTTGCATTCGATTTATGGTCGCTAAGGTATTCTGTTCCGAACGAGGAAACTGTACTTTCACCTCAACCTCATCCTCAGCATCGGTAAAAATCTGAACCAATCTTCCCGAAAAAGCATCCGATAACTGCCGACCCAAAGAGACATAGGTTAACCCCAACGCCTTCCCTTGCGGCGTAAGCTGATAAATTAACTGATCTCGACCATAAGGCAGATCGTCTCGAATACCGCTCACGCCTGAAATCTGCGTTAATACCTGCTGCAAATCCAAAGACGCCTGCTTTAAGAGCATCGGTTCGGCGCCCGACAAACGTATATCGACATCACTGCCTGGTGGGCCGCTTTTAGGGGACTCAATACTCAATGTATCCAAGCCGGGTACCAAGCCCGCTTTCGCTTGCCACACTCGCACAAACTCAGCATTTCGAGTTACACGCTGATCCCCCTCAACTAACTCCACACTGACCGAGCCAAAGTTCGCGCCCGATTGCTGATTGGTTTTATTGTAATTAATGGTAGCGACCCGAATGATACCCGGCTCCAACTCGGCCTCCGTCTCCAACAATGCACGATGCAAACGCTCGACATAGCGAGCGGAAACATCCGCCGGTGTTCCTGCAACAAAACGTGCCTCGGCAAATAACTTGGTCGATTCTGGTGAAGGAAAAAACACAAACCCTAAACGCCCACCAGCCAGCAAACCGACCACAAAAATCATCATTGCCAAGGTGGCTGCAATCGTGATGCCTCGGTGTGCTAATACCCAGCGAATCAGATAGCGAAATTGATGATGGCGCAAGTAATCAATTCCCGAATCTAAACGGTGCCGAAGGGAGTTTGGCTCAACGGGCTTAACGCCACTCAATGCATGACGAAGATGCCCCGGTAAAATCACAAAGCTCTCAATTAATGAGGCAAAAATTACCGCAATAATCACTAACGGAATGGCAAATAAAATATTACCCATCTCACCGCCAATCATCATCAATGGTAAAAATGCCCCCACCGTTGTTAAAGAGGATGCCATAACAGGCGCTAGCATTCGATGTGCGCCACCCTCTGCGGCCTGCAAAGGCGGTTCACCGCGCTCATGATGTGCCAAGGCATCCTCTCCCACCACAATGGCATCATCTACAATAATACCCAGTGCCATAATCAGACCAAACATGCTCACCATGTTAATACTGCCGCCTGCCAAATACATAATCATCAACGTCGCCGCAAATGAGACCGGAATCCCGACAGCCACCCAAAAAGCAACTCGGCCATTCATAAAGAGGTACAGAATCAACACTACTAAAATCAAGCCACCGATCCCATTGTTCACCAGCAACATAATGCGTTGTTTAACCAGTGTCCACTTTTCGTCATACACAACTAACCTCATGCCTTCAGGCAGGGCAGGTTCTGCCTCCTCTAACCACTCAAACAATATTTTAGAGGATTTTAAGGTATCACCATTTTCAGCTCGTTGTAACTGCATTTGAATCGCAGGAAACCCTTCTACCATTAAATACGGCGCATCTTTTCGGGCGCGACGCTCAATGGTTGCCACCTCGCCCAGCGCCACATTTTCAGAATCACTCATCACCAACGGCATCTGACTAAACGCTTGTTCCGTTCGCTTTTGCTCCAACGCTCTTAAATCTCGAACACTGTCTGCATCGCCGACAGAACCTGCAGGAATATCTCGACTCATGCCGGATACGAGATTTCCAACCCCCTCTAATGAGAGGTTAAACTGCTCCAAACGTTGTTGCGACAGCTCAACCGACATCTCTTCATCTGGCAAGCCGGTAAACGTAATTTTATCAATGCCTCTGTTGAGTAAATCACGCTCAAATGCTCGCACCATCGTTCGCATCTCTGCCACATCCCCCTGCTCACTAATGAGCAGTACTTTGGCGATCGGTTCATAGGTCACAATTCGTTTAATAACTGGCTTTTGTGCCTCTTGAGGCAGGTTTCGCAACTCACTCATTCGCTGATTAATTTGATCCACCGCCTCAATCATATCGGTGCCTTCTTTAAACTTAAGGGTAATCACCGATAAGCCCAAAGAGGAGGTCGAGGTCATCTCATCCAAGCCATCTAAATTACGTAAGACTCGCTCAGCAGGGTTGGTGATACTCTGCTCAACATCCTGTGCATTGGCATTTGGCCAGACCACTCTCACCGAAGCGTAGTCCAACTCAAAGGTTGGAAAAAACTGTACGTTCAGCTTAAACAGCGCCACCACACCAGCCAGCAACATCACCAACATCAATAAGTTAGGCGCCACCTTATGGCGTGCAAATAGACCGATCACCCCACGGGATTTAAACGGTTTCTCTTTCACACGACAGTCCTGATCATCCGGATCACACACGACCGTCATCTCATGAGAGGTCTCGGTAGTCTGGCTCATTGTGTTACCTCAGAAACCTTAAGACCACTCACCGCATTGGGCAGGTGCGTGATACTAATTTTTGAATTTTCATCGACCGTCGCCTTACCCACCGAAGGGTCAACCAGTGCCCAAAGCTTCCCCTCTCGTAACACTTCACCCAACACTTGAACCTTTTGTGCTTGGAGCCTGCCTGATTGAATTAAGTACACTCGGTTTTGCCCATACAGCGCGCGATAAGGTATCGCAACCACCCGATCCAGCAGTTCACCTTGCAAGTCCACCTCCATTAAATTACCAGGACGAACTTGAGTTAACGCTTTCGGAATGGTAAAAAAAGCATCCAAGCCACTGGTCGTTGCCTCACCCGCCAAGCGAGAGAGAGACAGTGCTACTCGCTCATCGTCACGCTGATAAAAAGCCTCCAAAGTCACCCCGTTTTCAAGCGCATGGTGCACTTTATCTACAATCGTCACTGGTAATTTTGCTCGAAGCTCTAAGGAGTCCACCGCATAGAACTGAATCAAAGTCGCCCCAACATTCACTCGAGACCCCTCACTCACCTCCACCTTCGTTACACGAAGATCGTAAGGTGCGATGAGTTGCCCTCGTTGCTTATTTAATCGAGCGCGAGCCAACTGAGCTTCTGCTTTGAGGAGTCGCGCTTTTATTTGTCTATTTTTGCTCCCCTCCTCTTCAACCGCTAATTTTGCCCCGACCACCACGTACTCTTGACGCACCAAACTCTCTTTGACTTGATCTAAATCTGACTGAGAAGCGAGCTCTTTCTGCATCAATTGCAAGGTTCGCTCCACATTGGTCCGCTTTAATGCCAACACACTGTTTTCATGCTCAAACCGTTGCTGATTTGCCTCATCCACTAACTTTTGCAGTGCAATCTGTGCCTTGGCATCTGCCACATCTGCGGTTGCCTGCTGTAACGGAATATCCAAGTCCGCTAAACTCATTGAAACCAACGGCTCACCCGCTTTAACATATTGCCCCTCTTTTACCCAGACCCGCGCAACCTCTCCTGCCACAGGTGCCGCCGCATTCACCATCGCGAAGGATTCCACCTTGCCATATAGTCTCTGTACAGGGGATAGGCTTTCAAATTGAACTCCCATCGACTCCACCAACCAAACTTTCTCTTTCACCTCAACCGGCTCTTGAACAGGTTTCGTTGATGCAAAGTAAATAAACAGCAGCACACCCGCCAATACAATCAAGACGGGCAATACAATCATTTTTACTCGACTCTTTGACAAAACAACCATTCAATACTCCTAAACTTAGAATCAACTTACGCTTATATTAAACATCCACTTACAGGTAAGATATTGGTATAACTAAAAAAAACAGATAAGGTAAGGAAGGGGAAATATTTTTTAAAGAGAACTTTTATTTAAATACTCAATCCCTCACTTGCATCCCCTGAGTTTACCACTATAATAAATTAAATTAGAAAATGCTAATATATCTTAAAATCAACCCAAGGAGATACCCCTCATGAAACCGCTCATTATTACCACCAGTCTCGTGGTCTGTCTAGCACTTCCAATCACAACCCTTGCCCAACCCAATACGGATCAATTGGATCAAGAAGCACGCAGTATTGCAAAACAATTTTTAGGTGAATTAAAACCCACACTACAAAAAAGTATGAAAAGCGATGGTCCCGTGAAAACCATTGAGGTTTGCCAAGTAAAAGCCCCTAAAATTGCCCAAGACTTAGCACAAAAAACGGGCTGGGAGATAAACCGTGTCAGCCTAAAACCTCGAGGCGAAAGCGCACAACCTGACCAGTGGGAAACTGCGGTGCTCAAACGATTTAATGCACAAGTTGCGAGTGGCACGCCCCCTAAAAAAATAGAGTTCTCTGCGATTGTGACCGCCAACAACCAAACAGAGTATCGTTATATGAAAGCCATTCCAACCGGTAATGTCTGCCTAACGTGTCATGGCAGCAACCTCACAAAACCGATTCAAGAGGCACTTAAAGAGCACTATCCAAATGATACGGCAACGGGCTACTCAAAAGGTCAAATACGCGGTGCATTTAGTTTCTCTAAAGCCCTATAAATAACGAAAAAACCTACTCTGCGGTGGCCGAGTAGGTTTTTAAAAAATCCACAATCAACTGCAATCTCGCCTTATCAATCTCCAACGAAATTTCTGCCCCTTTAAATCCTTGCTTAATGATCGCCTGATGATCAACCGCATTGACGGACGTTGCCAGCCTCAACCAAAAATCACGCTGAGGGTAAGCACAGGCTTCAAACGCCAAGCGTCCTTTTGCATCGGCCTCACACGCCAATAAAATGGCATCGAACCCCACGCTATTTTTTAATATGCCACATGATTTTAATACCTTTAAATAGGTTTTAGGCTTTAAAAACGGCTTACCTTCTGAGGTTAATCCTTGGTGAATCAAACCATGCCACTCCGTCACCCGCTCCGCGAGCTGTTGCCACTTTTTAGGCACACGATATGTGCGACAAAATTCTGCAACTAATGGCACACCCGCGGCCTCGTGCCCATAGTGCTTTGGCCATAATTCGGGGTCTGTTAACCCCTTACCCAAGTCATGCACCAGTGCCGCAAAACGTACCCTAATATCGGTTGATAACTTGGCTGCCGCATCCAAGGCCATCAAACTGTGTATCCATACATCGCCTTCTGGATGATATGCTTTAGGCTGTGTCACCCCATGCAGAGCAAACAGACTCGGAAACAGTGCTTGCACCGCACCCACACGGTCTAACACCTCAAAAAACACACTGGGCGAATCGGTACTCAACGCCTTCACGAGCTCTTGCCACACTCGCTCTGGTGTTAAGGCGCTTAACTCGCCCCCCTGTACCATTTGTGTCATTAATTGTTCGGTTTCTGGTGCAATCGTAAATCCAAAGGCGTGCAATTTAGCGGCAAATCGCGCCACACGCAGTACACGTAAAGGGTCTTCTGCAAACGCTTCTGAAACATGTCGCAACACACGGTGTTCAATATCGGTTTGCCCTCCGTAAGGGTCAATCAAACGACCCTGCTTATCCTGAGCGATGGCATTAATGGTCAAATCACGGCGAATCAAATCCTCCTCAAGCGTCACACTTGGCGCCGCAAACACTTCAAAACCATGATACCCCACCCCCATTTTGCGCTCCGTTCTTGCTAGCGCATACTCCTCTTTGCTCTTCGGGTGAATAAAAACAGGAAACTCTTTGCCTACCTGCTGAAACCCTTGCTTCAACATCTCATCTGATGTGGCGCCAATCACCACCCAGTCACGGTCGTAAACCTCAATACCAAGCAGAGCATCACGAACCGCACCGCCGACTAAATACACATCTAAATTCACAATAATTTACCTAACGTTAGCAAAGAAAAAGATAGGGGGGGGGAGAAAATAAAAAAACCGTCATAAGACGGTTTTTTTTAATCAGAGACCTTTGCACGAGAGGGACGCGAGAGAAAAAAGAGATAAAATTTGGCTAATTGAGGCGGAAATCGCAGGGAATACCTAGGTATTCGCAAGATTTTCAACAAAAATTAGGCATATTTTAGCCTTTTTTATCCGTGTATCCTTCTCGTGCAAAGGTCTCAATCAGTCTATAAATAAACTATTACGCAAGCTCTTCCGCATTACGTCCCGCTTCTTTACGATAATAGTTATAACGTGTTCTAATATCATGTGGCACCGCATAGCTTGCAATGACTCGCTCCATACTACTTGGCACAAAACCAAACAAAGATGAAAAATCAACATCTGTTACCATGTCATGGCGCAACATTTGCAACTGCGTTTTAGAGACCGACGCCACGGGCGCTAACCCACCTAGCTTAGACATTATCGTAGCATTTAAACGACACATTGGAAAAACCACCGCTTCTTTTTGCATAATCTCAATCACCAACTCTCCCAGTGATTTTAACGTCATACGCTCTTCACCGGCCACCTCTATTTTTTGACCAAAGGTTTCAGGCTGTTCAATACTCTTCACCAATGCCTTGGCAAAATCGACAACCCAAAGTGGTTGCACCAAGGTCTCAGACTGCGCCACCATCAATACTGACATACGATTTAACTGTTGAATAAAACGTGCCGTTGTATCATCGCCTTCACCAATCAGTAAACTCGGTTTAAAAATGGTGACATCCGCACTCATTACACCATGCATCAAACCATCCACCTCAGCAACTAACCCCGTCCACTCACAAGCGGGCTGATCCGAAGATGCGCCTAATTGCGATAAACTCAGTACACGCTTAACACCCGCCGTCTCCATGGCCGATTTCAGTTTTTGATTGACCTGAACCAGATCTGCTTCTTCAATCATCTCAGGCCCCGTTAAACGGTCGGTGGTTAAGTTCACCACAACATCCACGCCAGACAAGGTTGTATTTAATGCTTCCGTCTCATCAAATGAGGCTAGCTTCGCAACTTTCGTATTTGGAAACAGTGCAAAATCACGATAACGCTCTGGACGACGTACCCATAACGTAATATCATAACCCGCTTTAGACAAGGCATTAACCACTTCTCGACCCACAAAACCTGTGCCACCAAAAACGCTTACTTTATTGCCTATTTTTCGCTTTAGATTACTTTCCAACATCACGTTACTATCCACTTTTTAATTTCCAATCCGAAAAGAATAAAGAAATGCCCCCAATCGGTCAAGTATTTCACCCAATTTCTAAAAAGGAATTCAAGTCGCCTCTGTTACAATAGTACAAAAATTCAAGGACAAGACCAATGAAACCGATTATTGTATCCACCTATAAAAGCCCAAAAAAAGCAGAACTTTACCTATTCTTACCAAAAGAGAGTGCATTAGACTCCTTAGCAGATGAGCTACTCGTTATGTTTGGCGAACCCGAACATATTATTGACTTTGATCTAACACCTGATCGAAAAATGCCCCGCTGTGATGCGGCACAACTATACGAAGCCTTACAAACCAAAGGGTACTTTATGCAAATGCCACCCAGTGAAGTTGAAAAAATCAGTGACATGCCAGCTCCGCCACCGCATTTAGATAATATTTTTTAAAAACAGCAACAAAATAACCCAGTAAAAGACTCAGGTATTTACAAAATTAAAATTCTCGTTACAATAACGTACCAAAACATTCACAATTAAAAAACTAAAATAAAGAATAATGGCTTGGTTTGCTCCTGAAATTTGTCCGTTAAAGGCAGAAATGGCATATTTCAGACGCAAGCGAACTCGTTATCCCAAATAAAGGAAACCATTATGGCTTTTACGCTTGCAGATCTACCTTATGACTACGATGCACTTGAAGTATCGATTGACGCTCGTACCATGGAAATTCATCACACTAAGCACCACAACGCTTACGTAACCAACCTAAACAATGCCATTGCCGATACAGAGCTTGCCGATAAATCGCTTGATGAACTAATCGCCAATGCAGGAACCCTACCCGCTGCTGTCCGTAACAATGGTGGTGGACACTGGAACCACACCTTCTTTTGGGATGTAATGACTGGTAACAGCATGGGCGCCCCTAAAGGCGCTTTAGCCGATGACATCAACAACACCTTTGGCGACTTTGAACAGATGAAAGCACAGTTCAACAAAGCGGGTGCGACTCAGTTTGGCTCAGGTTGGGCATGGTTAACCGTTTCAGCAGAAGGTAAACTCGAAATCTCTTCTACCCCAAATCAAGACAACCCATTAATGGATTGTGCCAAAGTAAAAGGTACACCTGTGTTAGGACTTGACGTTTGGGAACATGCTTACTACCTACGTTACCAAAACCTACGCCCAGCTTACATGCAAGCGTGGTGGGATGTTGTTAACTGGGATAAAGTCTCTGAGCTTTATGCCGCGGCAAAATAAAGTTTATTCGTTAGTACGAGACCTTTCATAAAAGGTTTCAGTATGTGAGACCTTTGCACGAGAGGATACACGGATAAAAAAGGCTAAAATATGTCTGCTTTTTGTTGAAAACCTTGTGAATAGCTAGCTATTCTCTGCGATTTCCGCCTCAATCAGTCAAATTTTATCTCTTTTTTCTCTCGCGTCCCTCTCGTGCAAAGGTCTCTATGTATAAAAAAACCAGCTTGTGCTGGTTTTTTTATTTCCCCATACTGCTTTATACCCCAATCATCTTTACCAATCTGTAATATCATGCTAACCTCGCCCCAACACAGTGATTGATACGAATTAAAGCCGAAACATTGCCTACACTCGAATATGGAATTACGCAACATGGATCAACCCAAAAACACCGACAATTCACAATGGATGTTTATTTTCGGGGCTTGGCTCATCGCCACCCTTTCAACACTCGGTAGCCTGTTTTTCAGCGAAGTTATGGAGCTCGTGCCTTGCGTACTGTGCTGGTATCAACGAATTTTTATCTTCCCCCTCTCCATCATCCTTTTAGCTGGACTGTTTCCACTGGATAAAAATGTGGTGCGTTATGCACTGCCACTCGCCCTCATTGGGCTGCTGTTTACGCTCTACCACATCCTACTATTTTATGGTTTAATTCCTGAAGGTTTACAGCCCTGTACACAAGGAATTTCTTGTGCCGATGACAGCATGGTGCTATTTGGTGTATTACCGATTCCGCTGCTCTCACTGGCGGCATTTTCCTCCATTATTTTTCTATTACTAAAAGCAAGAGCATCCTCATGAAAAAAAACGTCATAATCCTCGCAACCTCACTTCTTATGGTCGTCCTCTTTATGGTCGCGACCTATCTCTACAATAACCAAAAAGCAGAGACCAAAACACAGCTTGCGGCACAAAATAACAGCGCCCTCATTGCCGAGCACTCTCCACGCAAAGGTAGCCCAGCGGCAAAAGTCACCATTGTTGAATTTCTTGATCCCGCTTGTGAAACCTGCAAAATCTTTCACCCCTTTATTAAAGACCTATTAAAAAAATACCCAAACAAAATTAATGTGGTGATTCGCTACTCCCCTTTTCATCATGGTTCCGATCAAATGGTTGCCATACTCGAAGCATCACGTAAACAAGGGCAGTTTTGGAATGTCTTAGACCTCATGTTTGAAACCCAATCGTCTTGGGCGATCAACCATCAAGCACGCCCAGATATTTTTTGGCGCCATTTAACCAAAGTACCTAACCTCGACCTAAAACGTCTGCAACAAGACATGAATGACCCAGCCATTGCAAACGTCATTCAGCAAGATCTCGTCGATGGCAAGCGACTCGGTGCTAACAAAACGCCCACCTTTTTCGTTAACGGCAAACCCCTACCCAGCTTCGGCTATGAACAACTCATGAACTTAGTTAATAGTGAGCTTGCCGCGCACTATTAGTGATTAATTAACCACTAAAACCAAGCCACCTTCTACCTAAAAAGCCAGCGTAAAGCTGGCTTTTTTATGCCCCTTCCATAAAGATTTTTTAGTAAAAATAATTGACACCACTTCCTTTTGGGAATAAAATCCCACCCATGAAAGAGACATTACAAAACACACTCAATCGCAGTGCCACAAAAATACTACGACCACTCACTCGCATCATGCTTCGCAATGGTGTGTCGTGTGGTAACTTTGAAGAGTTAGTTCGTAAAGCTTATGTCGATGAAGCCTTTGCACTCAGTGAAGAGAAGGGCGGGAAAGTGACCGTATCGAGTATTTCAGCCCAAACAGGCCTCTCCCGCAAAGAGGTGAAGCGTTTACATGAGTTGAATACTGAGCAACCTGATCCCAATAAACAAAAATACAACCGTGCAACACGGGTGATTAGTGGCTGGACCAATGACCCACTTTTCTCCTATCAAGAAGGACTGCCAAAACCGCTTAAGCTTAACAATACTGACACAGACTCTTTTGCCCATTTGGTTAAACTGTACAGTGGGGATATTACACCGAAGGCGATGTTAGAACTACTACTGGAGGCCGAGTGCGTTCAAACCCAACAAGACACCGTACACTTAACAAAGCTGGCTTACCTACCCGGCAATGATTCAACAGAAGTCGCTTTTATACTAGGCAACGACACCAATGAACTGATTCAAACCATTGGGCATAATATGAACAGTGATAATAGTGGTAACAAACGCTTTCAACGAAAAGTCTCTACCAACAAAATCGCCAAAGAGGCCAAAGCGGCTTTTCAAACGATGTCAGCTAAACATGCTCAAGCCCTTTTAGAGGAACTCGACGCTTGGTTGCATGAGCATGAGGCCAAAGAGCCTGAAGATGCAGAATACGTCAGTCTAGGCATCTATTACTACGAATCAAAGAATAACAAGGACTCTTCTCATGAAGCGTAATACAAAATTAACCACACTTACATCGGCACTCTCTCTTACCACGCTTCTAGTCGCCTGCGGTGGCGGTGGCTCAACTAGCTTTATTACCACTGGTGGAGATACCGCTGGTATCGGTGGTTCAGGCTTTATCTCTTCTGGAACCATTACAGGGTTTGGCAGTGTCTTTGTGAACGGCGTTAAATTTGAAACAACAAATACTCGTATTGATATTGAAGGCACTGAAGGTTCAGAAGAGCAACTCTCTATCGGCATGGTTGTACAGGTAAACGGTACCATTAACCCTGACGGGATAACCGGCACCGCAACCAGCATTGTCTTTGATGATCAGCTACAAGGCCCTGTTTCTGGCTACCCAACAGTTACCACCAATCTAACCGTTGCCAACTTTACGGTGCTGAACACTAAAGTACAAATTGACCGTAAGACCACTTATTTTGATGGCGACATTAGTTTTGATAACATTCGTGATGGCAACATGGTTGAGCTCAGTGGCTTCTTTGATAACACAGGGACACTGATCGCATCACGTATTGAAAATAAAACAGGAACAGACGAAAACGTTGAGTTAAAAGGCACGATTACAGGACTAATTGGATCAAGATTCACACTACAAGGCATTCCCGTAGATGCATCACGTGCCAGTTTAGAGGACTTGTCCAACGGCCTAACCAACAACATTCAGGTGGAAGTAAAAGGAACCTTTACCGGGGGGCAAATCAATGCCACTAAAGTAGAGTCCAAATCGTTTGAATACGGTGATAGCAATGAGCTTGAAATCGAAGGCTATGTTACGGAATTTACCAGCCTTAGCAACTTTAAAGTTAACGGTATTCCTGTAGATGCCAGTAATAATATTCAAACGGAGCCGAATAACCTTCAAATTGCCAATAACCTGCAAGTGGAAGTGGAAGGTCGCTTAGTCAATGGGGTTCTCATTGCCGAAGAGATTAAAATGCGTGGTGGAGATGTGGAAGTCTCTGCCCGCATCACATCGATTGATGTGGCAAACAGTCGTTTTGAAGTCACACCTGTTAATGGAGGAAACCCAATTGTTATTCAAACGGGAATGGAGACCCAGTTTGAAAATGATATAAATAATAGCAACTCATTCCCTTTCAGCGATTTAAGTAACAACGACTTTGTTGAGGTTGAAGGCTATCTAAATAATGACGGAACACTTTTCGCAAGTGAAGTAAAAGTCACGGAGCCAGATGATATTGAGATACAAGCAATCATTGAAAGTTTTGACTTAGATCAAATCACCCTGCTTGGCGTTGTAATCATCACACAACCAGAGCCAGATTTTGAAGGCGATAACACCATAACAACACTACTAGAACTGAAAGATGCTGTTGAAATAGGCAGACAAGTTCTAGTAAAAGTGACAATTGATCCAAATAGCGGCATTGCAACAGAGCTCGAAATTGAAGATTAAATCTTAACTTAACAATAGGCGCCTTACTCAGCGCCACAACCCTACAAACCTGTTTATAAAGACACCCCCCGTCGATATAAGCAGGTTTTTTTATAACCAAAGCAAACTGGATACCTAAAAATGAGCATTCGTTTCGTATTTAATCAGGCATTGCATTTTAGTATGCTCCTCCTGTTTACCACACTCAGCATTGCAACGACTCAAAGTACCGTCCAACCATGGCAAGATCCAGCTTATATTCAAAAAGCCTTTAATGAAATTGCGCTTAAAAATGAGTACCGTGCCACAGAGGGGCGTATT
>JALSJT010000079.1 GCA_026989175.1 Thiomicrorhabdus sp.
CTGACATCCTTAAAATCCTTTTCCTTGTACGCTGGAGAGGTTTTTAAGACGTGCATAACGTTTACTTAATAACATCATTAGAAAGAAAGGTCCGCCTAACAACGCCATTAATAAGCCTATCGGTAGCTCCGCAGGGTACAGTAATTGTCGTGCCAGCAGATCCGCCAACACCAATAAAATTGCCCCCCCTAGCGCACTGAGAGGCAAGACCAAACGGTGATCGGCACCGACCCATAACCGAATAATATGCGGTACGACCAAGCCCACAAACCCAATCACCCCCACCATAGAGACGGAGACACCCACAATCAAGGCACTCAAGCCCATCACTTGCCATTTAAACCATTTGGGTTCATAGCCCATCTGTAAACTGACATTCTCACCTAATAGAAAGGCGTTCATCGGTTTGACCAATCGCCACAGTGCTAAGGTTGCGATCAAAACAAACGCTGAGACTAAGCCGACCGAGAACCAAGATAAATTCGCCAGAGAGCCCATCATCCAAAACAGCGCGGAACGCAGTTGTGCATCGTCTGAGAAGGTGATTAACAGTTGCGTTAAAGCACCAAAAATGGCGTTAAAAGCCACCCCTGCCAGTAACATTAAGGCGACATCAGTATGACCATGGCGCGTGGCGATCAGGTACAACAGCGCCGTACTGAAGCTCGCCATTAAAAAGGCGGCGACACTGATTTGCCACACCGCCACCTCTTGCCACAGTACCCTGCCCAGCACAATCACAAACACCGCGCCCAGTGCGGCACTGCTGGAAACCCCAATTAACCCTGGTTCAGCTAATGGATTACGAAACAAGGCTTGCAACGCCACGCCTGAAATGGCTAAACCAGCCCCCACCACGGCGGCTAATAAAATTCTGGGCAAGCGAATCTCCCACAATACCAACGCTTGCGGGGCAGATAGTTCCCCCATTAAGTCACTGGGTGAAAAAGAGAAACCACCCTGCAATACGCTCACAAACATCACGATCACTAACAGCAAGGGTAATAGCCAAAAGGGCGAAAGGTAAGGTTTCAAGGAATGCTTCATGGCATCATCCGCTTAGAAGTGGATTGAGTGCGCTGCATCAATGTGGCAACCAATGCACCGTTCCAAATGACAATAAACCAAATGAGATAGAGCCAGAGTAAAAACAGTGGAATGGCGGCAAACGCTCCATACACTAAATTGTAGGTTGGAAACCATGTGACATACAGCGCAAAACCATACTTTAGTAGCTCTAACTCTACCATCGCAAACAGTCCGCCTAAGAGGGCAATTTTAATGGGAACATAACAGCTCGGCACAAATTTAAACAGTAATGTAAACCCTAGCCAGCTTAATAGCAACGGCAAGGTCGCCATCCCAAAGGTCGCTTGTTCTAACCATGGCATGGTTTCAGCCAAGAGAGGAAGTGCCAAGAGATAAGAGCTTAAAACCAAACTCAACCCGAGCAGTAAAGGTCCTAAAATACTAATGCCCAAATAGTGCAAGAGGCTCACCCACCATTTACGTGTGGTGCGATTTGGCCACATGGCGTTGAGTTTTTCGTCCACCTTCCACAGTAGCAAGAGCGAGGTGATAAACATCACCAAAATCCCCGGACCTTTGAGCTGTACCGCTTGTTGCGAAAACTTAAGTAAATAGTCTTCAATCACGGGCTGAGAGGCAGGCATTAAATTATGCACCACTTGCGCCATGACCAACTGCTCAAACGATTCAAAATAACTGGAGACTGAAAACAGACTAAGCATCACCGCCAACATCGGCACAATGCCTACCAGCGAAGTGTAGGCTAAAATGGCAACCGAATCACTGCCTTGTTGACGATTAAAATGCTTAAAAACAGCGAACCAAAATGAGGCTTGAATAAGGGGGGGGACTCTTTTTAGTGGCCCCTTGAGGGGTAGAATTTTTTTCAATACATTTCCAAACGATGCTTTAAGACGCTGGGCGTAAAATATTTAAGGAGACCAGTTCTTGTAACGTTTGCTCCGCAAAGGTTTTCAGTTGGTCAATTGGAATCTCATACGGTTTCGCAACGTCTTCAAATGCCTCCTGTGCAGAAGGCGCAGTTTCTAGTTCTATTAAAAACTGATACAACAGCGGAGCAAGCTCAATAAAGTCGACCTTCTCTTCTGGCACGGTGTCCACGGCATCGCCCGCATCAAGATAACGATACACCAAAAGCGTGGTGGGCTCTTCAGGCGTTTGCTTCGGCTGATAAGCGGACGATAACCGATGCACTGGCCACTCATACGCCAACGGCCAAGCGACGGGAGAGAGCTGGTAGGGTTTATCCCAGTTTAATTCATCTTTTGAGATTTTCTCACCCCCCTCAAAATCCCGCTCTGTTGAAACACTCAATGCCAACTCAACCCACTCATAATGTGCCAGCTCCAATAAAAAGTCGGGGTCACTCTCTTTTGGTTCATACTCGGCATCTAAAAACAGTAAAAACTCCTGCCCGAGTTCATGAAACAACGGGGTGTGTGCACTGTGTTTTACCATGTATTCACGCAAAATCTCCAACCATCTCGCTTCGCCTAAAATGGCTGAACAGACCGGAAAAATTTGGCTAAAAAAACCTTCAACATTATTAAAAAACAGCTCTTGATACGCCGCCAAACGCCGTGGTTCAATGGTTCTTTCCCCTTCTGGGGCATAAACGGTGTTTTGAGGGTCACGAATGTGGGCTGCAAATTGCTGTTGTAACTGTTGAAAGTAGGGAACGGATGTTTTTGAGTTAACGGACATTTGTTTGCTTCCCGTCTTGCTGATAACGTCGAATTTGTGTCACTTCTTGCATAAGTTCTGACAATGGAGGAATATTAAAGTCTCGCTCCAAAAGAGTCGGTACAACACCATGATATTGATAGGTCTGCTCTAATAATGTCCATACTTCCTCTTTTACCGCCTGACCGTGAGTATCAATTTTCAGATCATCCGCTTCATCAAAATGCCCTGCCATGTGCAAATACATCAAACGCTCCGTTGGCATCGCTTGAATGTATTCCAAAGCATCATAACGGTGGTTGATGGCATTGACATAGGTGTTATTTACATCCAATAACAGCCCACAATCGGCCTCCGCTAACACCGCATTCACAAAATCGTGCTCGGTCATCTCTTGGCATGGTAGCGCATAAAAAGAGATATTTTCAATGCCTATCTTCATCTCTAACAAATCTTGAACACGGCGAATACGCGCCGCCACATAGTGCACCGCCTCTTCAGTAAACGGAATGGGCATCAGATCATACAGATGACCACTGTCACCACAATAGCTGAGGTGTTCGGTATAGGTCTGAATATGATGGGTTTTAAAAAAGTCTTTTAAGGCAAGAATATAGGGTTCATCCAGCGGACGGAGGCCCCCTAAATCAAGCGATAACCCGTGAGCGACAAAAGGAAAGCGTTCGGTCAGCTCTTTAAGTTGCCGTCCTTT
>JALSJT010000080.1 GCA_026989175.1 Thiomicrorhabdus sp.
GATCAATCGCGTTTTTATCGCCGAATATGGCGTATGCTGAGGTGTTTGACTTTAAAGAGAGTGTGCACCAAGCATTAACGTACAACCCAGAGATGGCACTGAGTGCGGCACGTTTGCAACAGGCGAATTCGGCTTTACATAAAGCGGAGTCGAGTCATCTGCCTCAAATTAACCTCTCTTTGACCGCCGCCAATACCACCAATGCCTTGAGTGCGTTTGGTATGAAGTTGCAACAGCAGAGTGTGGCGAATAGTGATTTTTCGCTGGACACGTTAAACAATCCGGATGCTTATACCGATTTTAATACGCGTATTGAGATGAAACTGCCGGTGTGGAATGGCGGAAAGATGGGTCATTATGAGGCGAAAGCGGCCGCAATGATTCAAGCCGCACAACAGGGTGACTTGGCGGTTCAGCAACAGTTAACTTATCAAATTTACCACGCTTATGAGGCGGTTCATGCGGCACGCGCGCATATTCAAGTGGCGGAACAGGCGGTTCGTACCGCAGAGGCATTTGTGAACACCACGCAAAACTTATTGAATGAGGGGGTGGTGGTTCGTTCGGAATTACTCAGTGCGAAGGTGCATCTGTCGATGGCAACCACCAACTTGCTGGAAGCGAAAGGGCAGGAAACGATTGCGCTGGATCAACTTAAAATATTGATGAACAAGCCCATCACAGAGTCGGTCGATGTGGCTGAGCGAGTGAGTTTAACCTTGCCTGCGCATTCGGTCGATGCGTTGTTGACGATGGCACTGGATCGTAATCCGCACCTAAAAGCTCAGCGTGATAAAGCGGCCTCTTCAGCCTATGATGCACGTATCGCCAAGGCGGATCACTACCCACACTTTAATATTATGATGCGCCAAGAGTGGAACAATGATGCGTTGGCGTTGGATAACAGTTCTTACACCGTCGCTGGGGTGGTCTCTTGGCAGGTGACCGATTTTGGGGTGACGCAAAGTTCGGTTGATATGGCGAATGCTTCCACCATGCAACAACAAGCGGCGGTGCGTTCGCAAGAGAATCGCATTCGTTTAGAGGTCTTGTCTAACTGGCAAAAAATGCAGGTCGCATTGCAGCAAGTGGTGGCAGATCGCTTAGCGGTGGAACATGCAACCGAGGCACAATCGTTGATTGTAAAACGCTATGAAGGCGGAGTGGCGACCATGACCGAAGTGTTGGCGAGTAAAACACAGCTCGATAAAGCCAAAGCGGAACTGGTTTCGGCGGAGTTTGATGTGAATATTTATAAAGCGAAGTTGCGTTTAGCGACCGGAACCATGTCAATTGAACAGCTCTAAATGTGGAACTGGGTAAAATAATAAGGAAATTTTTATGAAACACACATCAAGATATTTTGGAATATTCGGTTTGGTTGCACTGTTTGGGATGACGGGCTGTTCAGAACAAACGGCAAGTTCGCCATCATCAACAGAGCAAACGACACCGGTTTCGGCTCAAGTAGCAACGGTTCAGCTTGATCAAATCCCATTGATGGCGGTAGTGCCAGGGTCGGTGGTGCCTGAGCAAAAAGCGAGCATTGCATCGCGTTTAACAGGATATATTCAAAAATTGGATATTCAAGTTGGGCAGACAGTTAAGCAAGGTGAGTTGCTGTTTAGCATTGATTCGGCCGATATTAAAAGTGCCATTGCACAAGCCAATGCCGCCTATAAACAGGCGTTGGCAGGCTTAAAGGATGCCGAACTGGACTTTAATCGTTTTAGTAAACTCTACAAAGAGGCATCGGTTTCAAAGCAGCAGTACGACAAAATGCGTTTGCAATACAGTGTTGCGCAGCAGAATGTGGCGGCGGCAAAATCCAGTTTAAACCAAGCGAAAGAGCAGTTGCACTATGCCAATGTGAAGGCCCCATTTGATGGAGTGGTGGTTGAAAAGTTAGCGGTAGCGGGGGATTTAGCTGCACCGGGTAAACCGATTTTAGTGATTGAAAATGCCAGCTCGTTAAGCGTACAAACCGAAGTAGCAGGCGATCTGTTTGCGGTACTACGCTTGGGGGATGCCGTGCAAATTGTACTGGATGGTCAATCGGAGCCGATTGTTGGAATTATTTATACCCTCGTGGGGGCGGCAAATCCTAAGACTCGAACGCATACGGTTAAATTAAGTCTGCCAGAAGGGCTAAATGTTAACAGCGGAACCTTTGCGCGAGTGAGTTTTAAACGTGGATCACGTCAAACCATCATGGTGCCAGAGCGCGCAGTTGTGGTTCGAGCAGGGATCGAAGGGGTATTTATTGTTAAAGAGGGCAGAGCCTTCTTTCATATGGTGCGTACCGGTTTAAAACGGGCGGGCAAGATTGAAATTCAATCGGGTTTGTCGGTGGGTGAGACCATTGTGGTGAGCAATAATCAAACGTTGTTAAATGGAGACGTGGTTGTGCCAGAGCTGAACACCTCCGAGTCTTTTGTTGAGCAGGGAGCGTAAACATTATGGACTTGAGTAATAAAACAGAACCCGATGCGGTAAAACTTAATATTGCAGGAAAATTGGCGCAAGCCTTTATTCACTCTAAAACAACGTTATTGATGGTGATGTTTGTCCTACTGGCTGGGCTGCTCTCTTTTTTAATGACACCACGAGAGTACAATCCTCAAATTGTGGTACCTGCAGCGAATATTTTTGTGCCAAAAGCAGGGGCAACGCCTGAAGAAGTCAGCAATATGGTGGTGAAACCCTTAGAGACCATTTTAGCGGCACTACCGGGGGTAAAGCATACCTTTGGTTATGCTAGCAATGATTTTGGTATCGTTACGGTTCAGTTTGAGGTGGGTGAAAATCAGGTGGATAGTTTGGTTAAAATTTATAACCAAGTGATGCAAAATATGGACAAAATGCCCCCCAATACTCAAGAGCCATTGATTAAGCCGATTAATGTGGATGATGTGCCTATTATGACGTTGGCGATTACCTCGAATGAGCTGTCTGGTTATGATTTGCGTGATGTCTCTTTAAAGTTAGTTGAGCATTTACGCAATGTTGAGGGGGTGTCGTTTACCGATGTGATGGGCGGGCAAAAACGCGCCATTAACGTCTGGTTGGATGCGCAAAAAATGGCCTTAACGGGACTGTCGTTAGAGGCGGTGAGTCAAATGTTGCAAAGCAGCAATGTTGCGTTGCCTGTTGGGAGTGTGGTTAACAACAACCAAAGCCAACCGATTCGGGTCAACGGCTATTTGGGCAATGCCAATGATGTGGGCAATATCATCATCAGTACCGATCAGGGGCGTATTGTCTATTTAAAAGACATTGCCACCATCGAAGATGGGCCGAAAGAGGCTGACGCTCATACTCGTATTGGTTTTGGTCCCAATGCGGAACATCCCGCCAGTGGTGTAGGGTACGCCGAGCAGGCCGCGGTGACCATTAGTTTGGCGAAAAAACCGGGCACCAATGCGGTCGATGTCGCCAATGC
>JALSJT010000081.1 GCA_026989175.1 Thiomicrorhabdus sp.
TACCAGATTCTTGTGCCTCGATCACTTTTTTATACAAGTGATGATCAACAAAAGGTCCTTTTTTAACTGAACGTGGCATCAGTGTCCTTCCTTATTTTTTATTTCGACGACGTACGATCATTCCATCTGTACGCTTATTACTACGAGTTTTCTTACCTTTGGTTGGAACACCCCAAGGCGTACAGGGGTTACGACCACCAGATGTACGACCTTCACCACCACCATGCGGGTGATCTACAGGGTTCATCGCCACACCACGAACGGTAGGGCGAACACCACGCCAGCGCTTTGCACCAGCCTTACCAAGCTTACGAAGGCTGTGCTCCGCATTACCAACTTCACCAATCGTTGCTTTACATTCAGCAAGGATCTTGCGCATTTCACCTGAACGAAGCTTAAGCAAAACATAAGCACCATCACGACCAGCAATAGAAACTGAAACGCCCGCACTACGTGCAATCTGAGCCCCTTTTCCAGGACGCATTTCAATATTATGAACAATGGTACCAACCGGAATATTTCGAAGAGGCAAACAGTTACCAGGCTTAATAGAAACATGATCTCCTGACTCAACAACATCCCCAGCGACTAAACTCTTAGGCGCAATAATATAAGCTCGCTCACCATCTGCATACTTCAATAAAGCGATATGAGCGGAACGATTTGGATCATACTCTAAACGCTCAACGGTTGCAGGAACACCTGTTTTGGCACGCTTAAAATCGACCATACGATAGTGCTGCTTATGACCGCCACCATGATGGCGAACCGTAATGCGACCGTTATTATTACGACCACCTGTTTTTGATTTCTTTTCAAGTAGTGCTGAATGAGGCTTACCTTTATGCAAAGTTGGCTCAACAACACTTACAACAAAACGACGACCTGGCGAGGTCGGCTTTGATTTCTTAATAATTGCCATGTTGAAACTCCTTACTCAGCAGCTGCAAAATCAATTTCTTGACCGGAAGCTAAACGAACAACAGCCTTGCGGACACCATTACGTTGACCTTGACGACCCTTAAAGACTTTACGCTTACCTTTAATATTTATCATATTCACAGACTCAACCTTCACATCAAACAACGACTCAACGGCTTGTTTAACTTCAGGTTTCGTTGCTGTTGAAACAACTTTAAACACATACTGCTCTTTTGTATCTGCAAGCAACGCTGCTTTTTCAGAAATATGTGGGGCAAGTAAAACTTTCAGAATTCTTTCTTCATTCATGCCAACTGCTCCTCTAGTTGCTTAACAGCTGCTTGAGTAATCACAATTGTCTGAAAACCAATCAGGCTCACAGGATCAATTGATGCAACATCACAAACATCTGCACTGTAAAGATTACGGGAAGAGAGATATAAATATTCATCAAAACCTTCTGTAATCACCAAAGCATCCTTAACACTTAACTGTGCAAGCTTTGCTTTAAATTCTTTTGTTTTAGGCGCATCCACTTTAAAATCATCAACGACAACCAAGCGTCCACTTCGATTCAGTTCTGCAACAATCGAACGCATCGCTCCACGATACATCTTCTTATTTACCTTCTCTGAAAAGTCACGATTATGACCTGGAAACGCTCGTCCACCGCCAACCCAAATAGGGCTACGACTTGTTCCGGCACGTGCACGACCCGTCCCTTTCTGATTCCATGGCTTGGCACCACCACCTCTAACCGCAGCGCGGTTTTTCTGAGACTTAGTACCTGCACGAGCACCGTTCATATACGCGGTAACAACCTGATGCACTAGCGCTTCATTAAACTCCGTACCAAATAAAGCATCTGAAACAGAAACCGCACCAGATTCTTTACCTGTAGCTAATTCAATTAATTTTAATTCCATCATGCCCACCCTACTTAACAGCTTTACGAACAATGACAGTACTATTTTTAGCACCAGGGACTGCGCCCTTAATCAATAACAGACCATTCTCTGCATCAACCTTAACTAAACTTAAGTTCTGCGTTGTTTGACGAACATCACCCATATGGCCAGACATTTTCTTACCCTTAAAAACACGTCCAGGGGTTTGGTTCTGACCAATAGATCCATTCGAGCGATGAGAGATTGAGTTACCGTGTGTCGCATCTTGCATCGTAAAATTATGACGCTTAATCCCACCTTGGAAACCTTTCCCTTTCGTCGTACCTGTTACATCAACAGTCGTCACATCATTGAAACGCTCAACCGTAAGCTCACCACCTACATCCAAACCTTCCATTTCAGAAACTGAATCTGCACGAAACTCCCATAGCCCTCTACCCGCTTCAACACCTGCTTTTGCAAAATGCCCCGCTTTTGGCTTAGTGACTCGACCAGCATGCACGGACCCTGTCGTAACCTGAACAGCAGAGTAGCCATCAACCTCAAGCGTTTTAACTTGAGTGATACGATTCACCTCAACTTCCACAACCGTTACCGGAGTGGAGACACCATCCTCGTCAAAAACACGAGTCATGCCAATTTTCTTACCAATGATACCAATACTCATATCATTTCCTCATTATTATTTATTGCTAGCCATAACGACTGATGACTAACCAAACTGCAATTAACGCAATTCTAACTGAACATCTACACCAGCAGCCAAATCAAGCTTCATCAATGCATCAACAGTTTTTTCTGTTGGATCAACAATGTCTAATAGACGCTTATGCGTACGAATTTCGTACTGATCACGCGCATCTTTATTGACGTGTGGTGAGATTAAGATTGTAAAACGTTCTTTACGTGTCGGCAAAGGAATCGGACCACGAATTTGTGCACCCGTTCTTTTTGCTGTTTCCGTAATTTCACGAGCAGACTGATCAATCAAACGATGATCAAACGCTTTTAAACGAATACGAATATTCTGAGTTGCCATAATCTCTGTCTCATTTATTTAATAAAAAGCCTACACTTATCTATGCATGCAAACTAAGGGAGCGGATTATAACAACATAACCCAATTAAAACAACCCCTTAATAACAGATACAAAAAAAGGGGCCAAAGGCCCCTTTTTTTGTATTGCAAAATATTACGACTAAATTTAATCTAAAATCTTAGCAACAACACCTGCTCCAACGGTACGACCACCTTCACGAATCGCAAAACGCAATCCTTCGTCCATCGCGATTGGATTGATTAACTCAACCTTCATCTGAACGTTATCTCCTGGCATAACCATTTCTGTACCTTCTGGTAAAGTACAGGCACCAGTCACATCCGTCGTACGGAAGTAGAACTGTGGACGGTAACCTTGGAAGAATGGCGTATGGCGTCCACCTTCGTCTTTTGACAGAACATAAACTTCTGCTTCAAACGTTGTATGTGGCTTAATTGTTCCTTTATGCGCAAGTACTTGACCACGCTCAATCTCTTCACGCTTGGTTCCACGCAATAGAATACCAACGTTATCCCCTGCTTCACCTTGGTCAAGCAACTTACGGAACATTTCAACACCGGTTACCGTTGTAGTAATGGTGTCTTTAATTCCTACGATCTCAATCTCTTCTCCAACCTTAACAATCCCTGTCTCAACTCGACCGGTTGCTACGGTTCCACGACCTTGGATTGAGAAGATATCTTCTACTGGCATTAGGAAGTCTTTATCTGTTTCACGGACTGGATCTGGAATGTAAGTGTCCAACGCTTCAACTAGACGTCCAATAGAGGGTGCGCCAACTTCTGACTCATCACCTTCGATCGCTTTTAGTGCAGAACCGATAATTACTGGTGTATCGTCACCTGGGAACTCGTACATATCTAGAAGTTCACGGACTTCCATTTCAACAAGCTCTAACAACTCTTCGTCATCAACCATGTCGGCTTTGTTTAAGAATACAACGATATATGGAACACCTACTTGACGCGATAACAGGATGTGCTCACGTGTTTGTGGCATTGGCCCGTCTGCGGCTGAACAAACCAGAATAGCACCGTCCATCTGTGCCGCACCAGTGATCATGTTTTTAACATAATCGGCGTGACCTGGACAATCTACGTGTGCGTAGTGACGAGTGTCTGACTCATACTCTACATGTGAAGTAGAGATGGTAATTCCACGATCTCTCTCTTCTGGTGCGTTATCAATCGACGCAAAATCTTTGATATCTCCACCGAACTTTTTACCTTGTACAATCGTTAACGCTGCTGTAAGAGTTGTCTTACCGTGATCAACGTGACCAATCGTACCAACATTCACGTGCAGCTTGCCGCGTTCAAACTTTTCTTTTGCCATTTTAAATACCTACTACAAATTAAATTGACCCCTCTCAAACCGAAGAGGTCTTATTAAATAAAAAATTAAGAGCCTTTCTTAGCACTCGCAATAATTTCATCCTGAACATTTTTAGGTGCGTGGTTATATCGACCGAAAACCATACTATAGTTCGCTCGCCCTTGCGTTAAAGAGCGCATCGAATTCGAGTAACCAAACATTTCAGACAAAGGAACCTCAGCTCTGATTGACTTACCAGTCGGAATATCATCCATACTGGAAACAATACCACGTCGACGATTTAAATCTCCGATAATATCTCCCATATACTCTTCTGGCGTCGTCACTTCGACATCCATAATAGGCTCAAGAATTACAGCATTCGCTTCTGCAACACCATTCTTAATCCCCATCCCAGCTGCGACCGAAAATGCCATCTCATTGGAATCCACATCGTGATAAGAACCATCAATCAACTCAACACTTACATCAACTATAGGGAAACCAGCTAAAACACCATTTTCAAGCTGAGCTTTTGCACCCTTCTCCACAGCACCGATGTACTCGCGAGGAACAGAACCACCAACAATACTGTTAATGAACTCAAAACCTTCACCCGGTTCACGTGGTTTCATCTTGAAAACGACATGACCATACTGACCACGACCACCAGACTGACGAACAAACTTACCATCCACCTCAACTGCTGTCGTAATTGTTTCTCGATAAGAGACCTGAGGTGCGCCAACATTTGCCTCAACACCAAACTCCCTCATCATTCGATCAACAATAATATCCAAATGAAGCTCTCCCATACCAGAAATAATGGTCTGCCCAGTCTCTTCATCGGAATGAACACGGAAAGATGGATCTTCTGCGGCTAGCTTCTGAAGCGCAATCCCCATCTTCTCTTGATCAGCCTTTGTTTTGGGCTCAATCGCAATCGAGATTACTGGATCAGGAAACTCCATTCGCTCTAAAACAATCTTATTGTCTGGATCACACAAGGTATCCCCTGTTGTCGTATCCTTAAGACCAACCGCACAGGCAATATCTCCTGCTCTAACCTCTTTAATCTCTTCACGAGAGTTAGAGTGCATTTGCAGTAAACGACCTATACGCTCTTTCTTCATCTTAACCGAGTTAAAAACAGGACTTCCTGAACTCAAGACCCCTGAGTAAACTCGGAAAAAAGTCAACGTCCCAACATAAGGATCCGTCATGATCTTAAATGCTAATGAAGCAAACGGAGCATCATCTGTCGACTCTCGAACCCCTTGAGAACCATCTTCAAGCTCACCCGTAATCGCAGGAACATCTACTGGTGCAGGCATGTAGTCAATAACCGCATCAAGAAGCGTTTGAACACCCTTGTTTTTAAAAGCCGAACCACAAAACATAGGAACAATTTCAACCGCAATACAACGAAGGCGAATACCAGACTTAATCTCTTCTTCTGTTAATTCCCCTCCCTCAAGATACTTATCCATCAGCTCCTCTGTTGCTTCTGCAGCAGATTCCACCATCTTTTCACGCCACTCATTCGCAAGCTCAACCATGTCCTCAGGAATATCTTCATAACGATACTCCATACCCATGTTCTCCTCTTCCCAATAAATCGCCTTCATTTTCACTAAATCAACAACACCGCGAAAATTCTCTTCAGCACCGATCGGAAGTTGCATAGGAACAGGGTTTGCTCCTAAACGATCAATAACCATTTGGTTAACGTTTAAGAAGTTAGCACCAGCGCGATCCATCTTATTCACAAAACCCATACGTGGCACGCCATACTTATCTGCTTGGCGCCAAACTGTTTCAGACTGAGGCTCAACACCACTCACCGAACAAAAACAGGTTACCGCGCCATCCAATACACGCAATGAGCGCTCAACTTCAATCGTAAAATCAACGTGACCCGGTGTATCGATAATATTAATACGATGCTCAGGATACTGCTTAGCCATCCCACTCCAATGACAAGTGGTCGCGGCAGAAGTAATTGTAATTCCACGCTCCTGCTCTTGCTCCATCCAGTCCATCGTTGCACCACCATCATGAACCTCACCAATCTTATGAGAAACACCTGTATAGTACAAAATACGCTCTGTTGTTGTTGTCTTACCCGCATCAATATGCGCCATAATACCGATATTACGGTATCTATCCAAAGGGGTTGTACGTGCCACTTTAATAACCTTTTATTAAATACAAAAAATAAAGGCCCTAAACAGGGCCCCTAATCAGATTACCAACGGAAATGAGAGAAGGCCTTATTCGCCTCTGCCATTCGATGTGTATCTTCTTTTTTCTTAACCGCTGAGCCTCGACCCTCAAGTGCGTCGCCTAACTCACCCGCTAAACGTAGCATCATGCCTTTCTCACTACGCTTACGAGAAGCTTCAACCATCCAGCGCATTGCTAAAGCAGTTTTTCGCTCTGGTCTAACTTCAACGGGAACCTGATACGTTGCACCACCAACACGGCGAGATTTAACTTCAACCATTGGCCCAACATTATCAAGCGCTTCTTTAAGTAAAGCTGCATGATCACCACCGTTCTTTCGTTCAACCACAATATCTAATGCATCATAAACGATTTTTTCAGCAATGGCTTTTTTACCACTTTTCATTATCATGTTAACAAATTTTGTTAACGTTAAATCACCAAACTTTGGATCAGGTAAAACCTGTCTCTTTGGTATCTCTCTTCTTCTTGCCATTCTCAACTCTTCCGGTATAAATTTAACACTAAAAACTGCAAAGCGTATGTTAAGGAGTTACAAATTAACCCTTAGGACGTTTTGCACCGTACTTAGAACGACCTTGTCTACGCTCAGAAACGCCAGCACAATCAAGCGCTCCACGAACTGTATGGTAACGTACACCAGGTAAATCTTTAACACGACCACCGCGGATCAATATCACCGAGTGCTCTTGAAGGTTATGACCTTCACCACCAATATAGGAAGCTACTTCATAACCGTTCGTCAATCGTACACGCGCAACTTTACGCAGAGCAGAGTTAGGCTTCTTAGGGGTTGTTGTATAAACACGCGTACAAACTCCGCGACGCTGAGGACACCCCTCTAGCGCTGCAACATTTGAAATTTTACGTTTATCTTTACGCGGCTTACGCACCAACTGGTTAATAGTCGCCATTCTTTTTCTCCAAATATGAGATTAACTCTAAACTTAATACGAACTGTACACCTTAACTTTAAAAAAGCATACAAATAAGGATAGAGGATTTTAAAGACCTAAACACAATAAGTCAAGCATTAACTGCTTGAATTTATTTGATTTACGCTTCTTGAGTTTCTACCTCTGTTTCCACTGAAACAGCTTCTTCAACTGAGTCCGTCACTTTCTCGGTATTCATGAAGACTTTTAGTTCATCTGCGGCTTTATCAGCCGCCGCTTTTCGTGCTTGGTGATACGCAAACCCCGTTCCTGCAGGAATCAAACGCCCAACAATTACATTTTCTTTTAATCCAACTAATTTATCACGCTTTCCACTTACCGCAGCTTCGGTCAGTACGCGAGTAGTCTCCTGGAATGATGCCGCTGAAATAAAGGACTCTGTTGCAAGAGAGGCCTTGGTAATTCCCAGCAATACTCGCTGATAACCTGCTTCAACTTTACCCTCTTCACGCATTTTCTCATTCAAAGAGATTACCTTCGAATACTCGGTCTGCTCACCTTTAATTAAACCGGTATCACCTACGGATTTAATCTCCACCTTACGCAACATTTGACGAACAATCGTCTCAATGTGTTTATCATTAATTTTTACACCTTGCAAGCGATAAACATCTTGAACTTCATCCACAATATACTCTGCCAGCTTTTCAATGCCGAGCAAACGCAAGATATCATGAGGATTAGGACTTCCATCAACAACGATATCCCCCTTCTCAACTCGCTCCCCTTCAAAGACACTTACCGTACGCCATTTAGGAATCAACGCTTCATATTGCTCCCCGCTATCTTGCGTAATAACCAGCCTCTGCTTACCCTTCGTCTCTTTACCAAAGCCAATTACACCAGAAACCTCTGCCATAATAGACGGTTCTTTAGGCTGACGCGCTTCAAACAGATCGGCAACACGAGGCAACCCCCCGGTAATATCCTTATTCTTAGAGGAGGCTTGCGGAATTTTTGCCAAGACTTGTCCTGCACCAACATCACTGCCTTCCTGAACAACCACGACACCATTCTCAGGTAAGTAGTAGATCGCAGGGGTTTGTGTACCTGGGAAGTTTATCGCCTCTCCTTTTGCATCAACCAATGCAATATAAGGGCGTGCTTCTTTTGCAGATGAAGCACGCTCTTTCGCATCTTTAACCACATGCGTCGTCAGCCCTGTTAGCTCATCAATATGCTCTTCAACAGTTCCCTCAAAGTTACCAAACAACAGTTTACCTGCTACTTCAGTGATAACTGGATGCGTATGCGGATCCCACTGACAAAGCGTGTCTCCAGAAGAAATTTTACCCCCTTCTTTCACAGACAACACACTACCATATTGAATTTTATAACGCTCTTGCTCACGCCCCTTTTCATCAATAACAGAAACCACACCAGAGCGCGATGTAACAACAATCTGACCATCAGGATTAGTAATCGTCTTAATGCTACCCCACTTAACCGAACCTGAATGCTTCACTTCTATCTGACTTTGAGCCGCTGAACCAGAAGCCGTTCCACCAATATGGAAAGTACGCATGGTCAACTGGGTTCCAGGCTCACCAATAGACTGAGCCGCCATAACCCCAACGGCCTCACCCATATTTACTAAGTGTCCACGAGCCAAGTCACGCCCATAACACTGCTTACAAATACCAAACTTGGTCTCACAGGTCATTGGAGAACGAACATCAACATGATCCACACCATTTACATCAATTAAATCGGCAATTTTTTCATCAATCAACGTTCCTTTTGTAACAAGAAGCTCACCGTCATGCGTCATAACATCATTATTAACAAAGCGGCCTAACACACGATCTCTTAATGTTTCAACAACATCACCACCATCAACATGCGCGGTCATCTTAACGCCAGACTCTGTACCACAATCCGCCTCGGTCACCACAACATCTTGAGCGACATCAACCAAACGTCTTGTAAGGTATCCAGAGTTTGCTGTCTTAAGCGCTGTATCCGCCAAACCTTTACGAGCACCATGCGTTGAAATAAAGTACTGAAGTACGTTCAAGCCCTCTCTGAAGTTTGCCGTAATAGGCGTTTCAATAATCGAGCCATCTGGCTTAGCCATCAGTCCACGCATACCACCTAACTGTCGCATCTGTGCAACCGAGCCACGTGCGCCAGAGTCTGCCATCATATAGATTGAATTAAATGAAGTTTGTTGCACCTCTTTCCCTTCAGCATCAATAACGGTTTCAAACTGTAGCTCATCCATCATCGCCTTGGTGACTAACTCATTGGTATGAGACCAAATATCCACCACCTTATTATAACGCTCACCTTCCGTCACAAGACCTTGTGCAAACTGACTTTGAATCTCTTCAACCTGATGCTCAGCACGCTTAATAATTTCTGTTTTTTCATCAGGAATTAACATGTCATCTGAACAGAAGGATAATCCTCCAATCGTAGACCACTTAAAACCTGCATACATCAACTGATCTGCAAAAATAACCGTCTCTTTTGGCCCTAAAATACGGTAACAAGTATTTAAAACGGTACTAATATTCTTTTTCGTCAAGTTTTTATTGATCAAATCAAAACTTAACCCTTTCGGTAAAATCTTAGAAATCAGCGCACGGCCCGCAGTGGTATCAATAATGCGTGTTGCAACACTCTCAACCCCTAACTCATCAATCAGCACCTCAACATGCTTTAACTTAATGCGTGCATGCAGATTAACAACTTTAGACTCAACCGCTCTTTGAACCTCTTGCCAGTTCGAGAAACTCTTACCTTCACCAAGTGCATTGATCTTTTCGCGTGTAAGGTAATATAAACCTAATACCACATCTTGAGAGGGAACAATAATTGGCTCGCCATTTGCAGGGGATAACAAGTTATTGGTCGACATCATTAAGGTACGTGCCTCCAACTGAGCTTCTAAAGACAACGGTACGTGTACCGCCATCTGATCGCCATCAAAGTCAGCATTGAATGCAGAACAAACCAGTGGGTGCAAATTAATCGCCTTCCCTTCAATCAACACAGGCTCAAAGGCTTGAATACCAAGCCTATGCAAGGTTGGTGCACGGTTAAGCAAGATTGGATGTTCACGAATGACCTCATCCAATACATCCCAAACCTCAGGCAGCCCTTGCTCAACCATCTTTTTGGCGGCTTTGATCGTCGGAACAGAACCACGCTTTTGCAATTTACTAAAAATAAAAGGCTTAAATAACTCTAAAGCCATTTTTTTCGGTAAGCCACACTGGTGCAAACGTAACGTTGGCCCAACAACAATAACCGAACGACCAGAGTAATCCACTCGTTTACCCAGTAAGTTTTGGCGGAAACGACCCTGCTTCCCTTTAATCATGTCGGCTAATGATTTAAGTTGACGCTTATTGGTCCCTGTTACTGCACGGCCACGACGTCCATTATCAAGCAATGAATCAACCGATTCTTGAAGCATACGCTTCTCATTACGCACAATAATATCTGGCGCCATTAAGTCTAATAAACGCTTTAATCGGTTATTACGGTTAATCACTCGACGATAAAGATCATTCAAGTCAGACGTTGCAAAACGACCACCATCCAGAGGTACTAAAGGACGTAGCTCTGGTGGCAAGACAGGAAGCACATCCAAAACCATCCACTCTGGCTTATTCCCTGAACCAAGGAAAGCCTCAATGAGCTTCAATCGCTTCGTAATCTTCTTCTGTTTTGTCTCAGAGTTTGTGCTTTCAATTTCTAAATGCAACGCTTCTGATTCCGCCACAAGATCAATTGACTGCAACATTTTCTTGATGGCTTCAGCACCCATCAACGCTTCAAATTCATCACCGTGCTCATCTAATGCATCTAAATACTCTTCTTCCGTCAATAGCTGCCAGGGTTCCAGCGGTGTTAACCCTGGGTCAACGACCATAAATGCCTCAAAATATAGAACCGACTCAATCGACTTAAGCGTTTTATCAAGCATTAAACCAATACGTGAAGGCAGTGATTTTAGGAACCAAATATGTGCAACCGACGTCGCTAAATCAATATGCCCCATACGCTCACGACGTACTTTAGACTGAGTGACCTCAACCCCACACTTTTCACAAATAACACCGCGATGCTTTAAGCGCTTATATTTACCACATAAACATTCAAAATCTCGAATGGGACCAAATATTTTTGCACAGAACAAACCATCTCGTTCTGGCTTAAAGGTACGATAGTTAATCGTCTCCGGCTTCTTTACTTCACCATAAGACCATGAACGAATTTTTTCTGGAGAGGCAAGCGATACCTTAATTGCATCAAAATCACTACTCACATTTTGTTTTTTTAGAAAACCAAGTAAATCTTTCATTAATCCTGCTCCAACTCTATATCAATACCTAATGCACGAATTTCTTTACGCAATACACTAAAGGACTCTGGCATACCTGGCTCCATATACTCATTACCATCCACAATGTTTTTATACATTCTGGTACGACCATTTAAGTCATCAGACTTAACCGTTAACATCTCTTGCAGTGTAAAAGCGGCGCCATACGCTTCTAGCGCCCAGACTTCCATCTCTCCGAAGCGCTGACCACCAAACTGAGCTTTACCACCTAATGGTTGTTGTGTAACAAGGCTATAAGGCCCCGTTGAACGCGCATGCATTTTATCGTCAACCAAGTGATTCAACTTGAGGTAATACATATAACCAACAGTTACAGGACGATCAAAGGCCTCACCCGTCAAACCATCAAATAACGTCATCTGACCGGACTCTGGCAAATCGGCTAATTTTAACATCGCCTTAATCTGATCTTCAGAAACCCCATCAAATACTGGAGAAGCAACTGGAACACCTTTTTTAAGGTTATTGGCCAGCTCTAAAATTTCCTGATCATTAAACTGATCAAGATCAACCGATTGCCCTTGTGTTTCATTATAAACTTTATTCAAGAAACTTCTTAATTCTGCAATCTCTGCCTGCTCTTGAAGCATGGTATTAATTTTAGTACCTAACCCCTCTGCGGCTAAGCCTAAATGTACTTCAAGGATTTGCCCCACGTTCATACGAGACGGCACCCCTAACGGATTAAGACAGATATCAACAGGGCGTCCAGTTTCATCATATGGCATATCTTCGACAGGGCATACTCTTGAAATAACCCCTTTGTTACCATGACGACCCGCCATTTTATCACCCGGCTGAATACGACGTTTAATAGCAACATAAACCTTAACCATCTTAGAAACACCCGCCGCAAGATCATCACCTTGTGTGAGCTTTTTACGCTTCTCTTCATAGGCGTCATTAAATGCGACACGTTGAGCCTTTAGCTGCACCTCAAGCTGTTCTAATTGACGTGAAACTTCAGAGTCTTCTACGTTCAACGAGAACCACTTAATACGTTCAATACCCGCTAAATAACTCGCAGTAACCTCGGTTCCATCAACTAACTTACAACCTAGTAACATAGACTCAATACGAATCAACATGTCATTTTCAAGAATCGTGTACTGCTCATCAATATCTTTACGAATACCTGACAACTCTTCTTCATGAATCTCTACCGCACGTGAATCCTTTTCAATCCCCTCACGCGTAAAGACCTGAACATCAATAACCGTTCCTTCAATCCCCTTGGTTACACGCAAAGAGGTGTCTTTCACATCTGAAGCTTTCTCTCCAAAAATCGCACGTAATAGCTTCTCTTCTGGCGTTAACTGAGTTTCACCTTTTGGCGTGACCTTACCAACCAAAATATCGCCTTGTTTAACTTCGGCCCCCACATACACAATCCCACACTCATCTAGCGAGGCAAGCGCAGACTCTCCTACATTAGGGATATCGGCCGTAATTTCTTCTGGCCCAAGCTTAGTGTCACGAGCCAAGCAAGTTAACTCTTCAATATGAACCGTGGTATAACGATCTTCTTGCACCACGCGCTCTGAAACTAAGATAGAATCTTCAAAGTTATAACCATTCCAAGGCATAAATGCGATACGCATATTTTGCCCAAGCGCCAGCTCACCTAAATCGGTTGAAGGACCATCGGCAAGTACATCACCACGTTTAATGATATCGCCTTTTTTAACAATCGGCTTCTGGTTAATACAGGTGTTCTGATTAGAGCGCTGATACTTAACTAGGTTATAAATATCAACCCCTGACTCACCCTCTTTAATTTCCGATTCAGAAACTCGAACGACAATACGAGAGGCATCAGACGATAAAACTTCCCCCCCACGATCGGCAACCACGGTCACACCAGAATCGATCGCAACGATTTTTTCAATCCCTGTACCAACCAAAGGCTTTTCTGCACGTAAGGTCGGAATCGCTTGACGTTGCATGTTGGCACCCATCAGTGCACGGTTAGCATCATCATGTTCAAGGAACGGAATTAATGAAGCCGCTACCGAAACAATCTGTTTCGGTGAAACATCCATTAAGTTAACCGCATCTGGAGACATTAACGTAGACTCATTTTTATGACGAACCGAAATAAGACTGTCTACAAATCGCCCATCAGCATCCAAGTCAGCACTGGCTTGCGCAATAACATACTGCATCTCATCAATCGCTGAAACATACTCAACCTCATCCGTTACCTTACCATCAACAACTTTACGATAAGGCGTCTCTAAAAAACCATATTCATTAGTTTTTGCATAAATCGCCAAGGTGTTAATCAGACCAATATTCGGACCTTCAGGCGTTTCAATTGGACAAACTCGACCATAATGCGTCGGGTGTACATCTCGAACTTCAAATCCTGCACGCTCACGCGTTAATCCGCCTGGCCCAAGCGCAGACACGCGACGCTTGTGCGTTACTTCAGACAGCGGGTTAACTTGATCCATAAACTGGGATAACTGACTGGAACCAAAAAACTCTTTAACGGCAGCCGAAACAGGCTTCGCATTAATTAAATCTTGAGGCAATAAACCATCGGTTTCTGCTTGATTCAAACGCTCTTTAACGGCACGCTCGACTCGAACCAATCCAACTCGGAAAGCATTTTCAGCCATCTCACCTACCGCACGAATACGACGATTTCCAAGTGCATCAATATCGTCCACCGTACTGAGTCCATTACGGATATTAATTAACTCTCTCAATACCTCAATAATATCTTCTTTTACTAGAACCGTAGAACCATCGTTATTTTTACGACCCAAACGACGATTCAACTTCATTCGCCCTACAGAGGACAAGTCATAACGTGCCTCATCAAAAAACAGGCTTTTAAATAAAGCTTCTGAGGACTCTTTTGTTGGTGGTTCCCCTGGTCGCATCATTCGATAAATTTCAATCTGGGCTTCGACCTGAGAGGTCGTTGAATCTAAATTCAACGTATCTGACATATAGGGACCATTTTCAAGCTCATCAATATAGATAATCTTAAATTCACACCCTGAAATTTGTGAGATTTTCTCTATACTTTCAACGGTTAATACTTCATTTGTGCGACAGACCAGCTCACCCGTTGTTTTGTCTGTAATACCTGAGGCTAACACTTTTCCAACAAGGTACTCTTCGGGCACAATAGCAGAATTAATACCCGCTTCCGTTAATGCTTTAATGGTTCTCGCAGTAATGCGCTTGCCCGTTTCAACGATTTTTTGACCATCGTGTTCAATATCAAACGCCGCAATCTGACCTTTTAACTGCTCCAAGTTTAACTTTAATTTAAAACCTTTCTTAATCCGCTTAACCACGTTCGATTCAAAAAACTCAGACAAAATATCTTCATTCGAGTAACCCATTGCACGCAACAAAATTGATACAGGTAACTTTCTACGTCGATCGATTCGAGCAAAAACGCAGTCATTATGATCAAACTCAAAATCTAACCATGAACCACGATAAGGAATAATTCGAGCATTAAAAAGCAACTTACCAGAGGAGTGTGACTTCCCTTTATCACTATCAAAAATAACACCTGGAGAGCGGTGTAACTGAGTCACAATAACACGCTCAGTTCCATTAATAACAAAGGTTCCGTTATCCGTCATTAAAGGAATATCACCCAAATAGACTTCTTGCTCTTTCACATCTTTAACAGGACGCTTTCCTGCAGGTGCATTTTTATCAAACAACACCAAGCGCATTTTTACGCGCAAAGGGGACGCATAGGTAACTCCACGCTGCTTACACTCTTTAACATCAAACTCAGGCTCTCCCATATAGTAGCTGACATACTCTAAATTAGCCGTCCCTGCGACACCGTGAATCGGAAAAACTGATTGAAAAGCGGAATGAAGACCAATTTTACTTCTTTCTGCGGGTTTTTTATCCTTTTGCAAAAACTCATGAAAAGAGCCTTTCTGAAGGGATAGGAGATAGGGTACTTCTAAAACAGATGGGAGTTTCGCAAAATCTTTACGAACACGTTTCTTCTCGACTAAAGAATATGTCATTTTTTACCTCGACGTTAGTTGCCAGGACTGCACACAACGAAATCATTACAAATATAATGCATAAAACTGTAGTAGCAGTGCAACTTATCCACACATTACTAACACACTTTTACACACTGTTAAAAACGAGAAAAGGCCGACGCTAGGCGTCAGCCATTCTCATGCTGAATAAACAGCAATAAAAGTTAAATTACTTAACTTCTACTTCAACACCAGCTTCTTTTAAATCGTTCGCTAATGCGTCAGCTTCTTCTTTAGAAACCGCTTCTTTCAGAGTGAAAGGCGCGCTTTCTACTGCTGATTTAGCTTCTTTCAAACCTAAACCTGTTGCTGCACGAACCGCTTTGATTGCTGCAACTTTATTTGGACCTGCGCCCGTAAGAACAACATCAAACTCAGTTTGTTCTGCCGCCGCATCCGCTCCATCACCAGCAGGACCAGCAACGGCAACTGCAGCTGCTGACACACCAAACTTCTCTTCCATTGCTTCAACTAGCTCAACAACTTCCATTACAGACATGTTGGCAACCGCTTCTAAAATATCATCTTTTGATACAGACATTTGAAATCTCCAAAAATTAATTAATTTATTTTTACACTTAAGCTTATAAACTTAAGCCGCTTCAGCTTCTTTTTGCTCTTTAACAGCAACCAAACCACGTGCAAGTTTCGCAACAGGTTCTTTCATAACATACAGAAGCTTACTAACGGCTTCATCGTAAGTCGGTAGCGCCGCAACAGTCGCTAATTGACCTGCGTCCATAACCCCTTCACCAATCGATAATGACTTAACAACAAGTGCAGTATTACCTTTAGCAAAATCTTTGAATACACGTGCCGCATTTCCTAGCTCTTCACCAGAAAAAGCAAACACTAACGGCCCTACAAACGTATCCGCCATGTCTTCAAACTTAGTTCCGGCAACCGCACGGCGTGCAAGTGTATTTTTAACAACACGAACCTGAACATTAGCCGCACGCGCATTTGCACGTAACTGGGTCATTTGCTCTACCGTCAACCCACGATATTCAGCCACAACCATTGAACCAGCCTCTGCAACCACTGCAGAAACCTCTTCAACGACAAGCTTTTTACCTTCGATATTGAGTGCCATATAACCTCCAAACAGCTCAGTCAATTACTTAACTAAACCCTTCCATCTACGCAGGCTTAATAACTATTAAGAATACAGTGCTTGTATTCGCCTACGGTCTGCGATGGGCGCTCACTCAAAATCAAACAAGTTAATTCAAGGAGTCCCATATTCGCAAATAATACTACTGCACTAAAAATGCAACAATACTATTACAGTGTTGACTGATCAACCAACAGGCCTGGACCCATTGTTGAAGAAACAGTCACTTTTTTCACATAAACACCTTTCGCAGAAGCTGGCTTTGCTTTCACAAGCTCTTCCAAAAGGGCATTCAAATTCTCTTTCAACTTAACCGAGTCAAAGTCAACCGTTCCAATTGCCGCATGAACAATACCACCCTTGTCTGCACGGAAACGTGCCTGACCGGCTTTCGCATTATTGATTGCACCAACCACATCTGGTGTTACAGTACCTGTCTTAGGGTTAGGCATCAAACCACGCGGACCTAATACTTGACCCAACATACCAACAACACGCATAGCATCTGGTGAAGCAATTACAACATCAAAATCCATCATGCCGCCCTTAATCTCAGTCGCAAGCTCTTCCATACCGACAAAATCAGCGCCCGCTTCTTTTGCCGCCGCTTGATTTGCTTCACCGGTAAATACCGCAACACGAACATCTTTACCCGTTCCGTTAGGAAGCACAACCGCACCACGAACAACCTGGTCTGATTTACGCGGGTCAATTCCTAAACAGATTGCCACATCAACCGACTCTTTAAATTTAGCCGTTGCAAGCTCTTTAACTAAATCGAACCCTTCAACTGCATCATATGCAACATTGCGTTGCACGCGCTCTGCATTTATTTTTTGTTTTTTAGTAAGTTTTGCCATTCTCTTAATCCTCGATCACTAGACCCATACTACGAGCAGAGCCCGCAATGATTTTAACTGCTGAATCCAAATCATTTGCATTCAGATCCGCCATCTTGGTGTTAGCAATCTCTTCTAACTGCGCACGTGTTACCGTCCCAACTTTATCAACATTTGGAATAGCACTACCACTTTTAATCCCAGCGGCTTTCTTCAAAAGAATGGATGCTGGCGGTGTTTTCGTTACAAATGTAAAGCTACGATCGCTGTAAACAGAAATAACAACTGGAATTGGCATGTTTTTCTCTAAGCTTTGAGTCTGCGCATTAAACGCTTTACAAAACTCCATGATATTCACACCATGCTGACCTAACGCCGGCCCAACTGGTGGACTTGGATTTGCAGCTCCAGCAGGAACTTGCAACTTAATATAGGCTTCTATCTTCTTAGCCATAACTCTCTCCTAATGTGGGTCAAACGCTTTTCAGCTCCCCGTACTTACTTAAAACGGTTTTAAATTTTTTCAACTTGAGTAAATTCAAGCTCAACAGGCGTAGAACGCCCAAAAATCAAAACCGTTACTTCTAATTTGTTTTTATCGTAATCAACGCGCTCAAGAACCGCTTCAAAATCTTTAAATGGACCATCAATTACTCGAACCATCTCGCCAGGCTCGTACATAACCTTAGGTCTTGGCTTATCGACACTATTCTCAACTCGCTCTAAAATACGATCAACTTCTTTCTGAGAAATTGGCGCAGGGCGATCACTTGTTCCGCCGATAAAACCCATTACCTGAGGCACACTCTTAACCAGATGCCATGACTCTTCCGTCATCTCCATCTGAACTAAAACGTAACCTGGAAAAAACTTGCGTTCACTCGTACGCTTCTTACCATCACGAATCTCAACAACCTCTTCACAAGGCACAAGTACATCACCAAAAGAGTCTTGAAGCCCCTCTCTTTCGACATACTCTTGTAAACTTTTCTGAACTTTTTTCTCATACCCAGAATATGCATGAACGACATACCATCTTTTTGCCATCTTAACCACCTTGACCTGTTAACAGCTTCACAGCCCACAAAAAGAACATATCAATCAACCACAAAAAGATTCCCATCAAAATGACCACAACAAACACTATCAAAGTCATTTGAACAGTTTCAGGGCGCGTTGGCCAAACGACTTGCTTTACTTCACGCTTTGCATGCATCACATAAAGAAACCAACCACGACCCATTGTCGTCTGATATAAAGTAAATAAGGCAAGACCAATCCCTACTACAACCCCAAGAACACGAACAACGCCATGTACATCTTGAAACGTATAATATCCCACGAGAGAACCAATCAGAATCGCTATGGACAGCAATAATTTAACTGTATCCAAAGAGCGAGCAGAGCTATCTTTATCCATTTCTTTACTCATAAATCCTATCTGCTAAATTAAAAACGACCCGTATTTCAAATGAAATACAGGCCGTAGAATATTGGCAGGGGTAGAGAGATTCGAACTCCCAACACCCGGATTTGGAATCCGGTGCTCTACCAGTTGGAGCTATACCCCTAAAATGTATGTCACAAAAAAAATGGGATTATACATCCCATTCTTTTATCTTGCAAGCATTACAAAGATTAATCTAAAATCTTAGCAACAACACCTGCTCCAACGGTACGACCACCTTCACGAATCGCAAAACGCAATCCTTCGTCCATCGCGATTGGATTGATTAACTCAACCTTCATCTGAACGTTATCTCCTGGCATAACCATTTCTGTACCTTCTGGTAAAGTACAGGCACCAGTCACATCCGTCGTACGGAAGTAGAACTGTGGACGGTAACCTTGGAAGAATGGCGTATGGCGTCCACCTTCGTCTTTTGACAGAACATAAACTTCTGCTTCAAACGTTGTATGTGGCTTAATTGTTCCTTTATGCGCAAGTACTTGACCACGCTCAATCTCTTCACGCTTGGTTCCACGCAATAGAATACCAACGTTATCCCCTGCTTCACCTTGGTCAAGCAACTTACGGAACATTTCAACACCGGTTACCGTTGTAGTAATGGTGTCTTTAATTCCTACGATCTCAATCTCTTCTCCAACCTTAACAATCCCTGTCTCAACTCGACCGGTTGCTACGGTTCCACGACCTTGGATTGAGAAGATATCTTCTACTGGCATTAGGAAGTCTTTATCTGTTTCACGGACTGGATCTGGAATGTAAGTGTCCAACGCTTCAACTAGACGTCCAATAGAGGGTGCGCCAACTTCTGACTCATCACCTTCGATCGCTTTTAGTGCAGAACCGATAATTACTGGTGTATCGTCACCTGGGAACTCGTACATATCTAGAAGTTCACGGACTTCCATTTCAACAAGCTCTAACAACTCTTCGTCATCAACCATGTCGGCTTTGTTTAAGAATACAACGATATATGGAACACCTACTTGACGCGATAACAGGATGTGCTCACGTGTTTGTGGCATTGGCCCGTCTGCGGCTGAACAAACCAGAATAGCACCGTCCATCTGTGCCGCACCAGTGATCATGTTTTTAACATAATCGGCGTGACCTGGACAATCTACGTGTGCGTAGTGACGAGTGTCTGACTCATACTCTACATGTGAAGTAGAGATGGTAATTCCACGATCTCTCTCTTCTGGTGCGTTATCAATCGACGCAAAATCTTTGATATCTCCACCGAACTTTTTACCTTGTACAATCGTTAACGCTGCTGTAAGAGTTGTCTTACCGTGATCAACGTGACCAATCGTACCAACATTCACGTGCAGCTTGCCGCGTTCAAACTTTTCCTTTGCCATGATGCAATCTCCTAAGTAGCAACGACTGTCAAAGCAGTTCGGTGCAAATATTATCAAAATATGGAGCTCTTAATCGGAATCGAACCGATGACCTCATCCTTACCATGGATGCGCTCTACCGACTGAGCTATAAGAGCAAATTAAAAAGGCTCTCTCTATCAATCTGAATTAACAAACCAACAAAGAGAGCCTTGAAATATGGAGCGGGTAAGGAGAATCGAACTCCTCTCATCGGCTTGGAAGGCCGAGGTAATAGCCAATATACGATA
>JALSJT010000082.1 GCA_026989175.1 Thiomicrorhabdus sp.
TGAGAAGGTGCTTGGTTCATGTAAAAATCTCTTAAGGGCGAACAACGGGTTGTTTTTCGGCGATCCAGCGTGTGATGCCATCGCGCACATTATACACTTGTGTATAGCCAAGTTTTTCAACTAAATGGCGTGCGAGTGCATCGGTACGATTTCCCGTACGGCAAATTAAGATAACCGGTTGGTTTTTATCGACTTCTGCAGTAAATCGAGGGAGAAAGTCAGGCTTTAATCGTCCACTTTTGTCGACAAAGGTTAATAGACGACTGTCTTCTACCACGCCTGTTTTTCGCCACTCTTCTGGACGGCGAACGTCATAAATAGGAATACCCTGTTCAAGTAGGGTTTTTAATTGTTCGTTGGTTATGTTGGTGTAAGGGGGTTCAAAGCAACTTGATAGTGATAGGGTGAGCATGATGATGCCCAATAACTTTAAAAACATTTTGATTGATCCAAGGTGTGTTAAGCATGTTTTTTAATGGGGATAAAAAATGAATTATAAAGGGTTTTGTACGATTTAAGCAAAAATAAAAGCTCCCTCTCTTTTTAGTTAGAGCTACCCGTTGGAGGATCGTACGAGAGCACAAGCGGGTGCTCAAGTTTAATTTTATCCCCATTTTTTAGATATACAAATGCTTTTGCGGTAAAGCTTCCCCAGCCGTTTGTTTTTAGTTTAAAACCTTCACTTGGATCGTCTACTTCTCTGATGGGGTTTCTGAAAGTAGGGTGCAGGATGTATTTTACATGCTTGACACTTGTCAGTTCATCTGGGCTGTCGCTGTCTAAATAAAGCTCCCAATCCCAGCGGTCATGTCCCGTATATTTCCAGTTATTTTTTAGCGTTATACTCATGCTTGCTCCATTTCCGCTTTCGCGATATTTGGACTAAAGTATTCCGAGACCCATGTTTCATCTTGTGAGTTAATTAAATGGACTTTGATTAACTCTTTTTCGGATAACGTATCAAGGTAGACGGATAAATAGCCATTGGCTCTTTTGGGGGTCGGGCTTATCTTTCTCTCTTCATCAGTATCGGTGTTTAAAATGGTAATCGTACAGCGATGTGGGTCAGATTTTCTTGGAAAAGATTCGGGGGGTAACATGACCACGTTCATTTTGGAGCTGTTTTTTTCACCGTTATTAGGTGTTTCGTGCTCAAAAAAACTGGTTTTTTTGAAGAGTGCAATGACGGGAAGCACGGTTTCAGCGATTAAAAGATAAAACAATTTATCTAAATACTCGGGGTCAATAGGAACGATATTAATAAGCCCTAATAGCGTAATAAGAGCCGTTGCCACAAAAACAGCGATAAACGTATAAAACAGCGTTTTTTTCATTTATGTATTTCCAGATGAGAGCTGAAGCGTTGGGTTTAAATACCAAATGGCACTAAATTCAGTTTCCCAATCGCTTTTTGAACATCGTCAGGCCATATCCATAAACGGTAGGCTTCGGGTATTAAAAAGTAGTCTTCAGGGCCTACTAATCTTCGGTCTCGCAAATCGGCACAATATCGGCTACGCCATGCGAGTTGAGCCGAGTATGAGAGTTTATCGCCAGCGACTAGCTTTTTGGTAATGCGATAAAGTTTTTCACACATACGGTATTCGTAGCCTGTGAGTGACCATTTTTCTTGGTACTGCCCTTGGTTGAGTGCTTTGGCATTGACGGCGGTTTCAATAAATAAAGGAAGATCTAGCTCTCCGGGAATGTTGGGAAAGAGAATAAAAGGAGCGGCCCAGCCACTGGCGATCATATCCAAATTAAACGTTGCGCGTTCACGACGTGTCATCGTGCTACGCTCTTTGCGACTATAAGCGGGCGCAACATAGGCTAACAGGCGGCCATAATTATCAAAAGGTGGCTCTGCGGCACGTATAAATAATTTACGCTCCTTGCGTCCATTTGCTTTTGTGAGTCGTGCTTTGGCTTGCGCTTGGTAGTAAGCACTGGCTTGTTTACCCTGTTGGTATTGCAAGGTCCCCGCATCTACGTTTTCTAGCTTGGGTAAGATATACATCTGAAACGCTTTAGAGACGGGTGCTTTGCCCTCTTTTATCCACTTGGCGAGCTGTTTAAATTTTTTATCGACCTTGGCGGCGCCTTTCAGTGAACGCGCGGTGACTTCTGGCGTATCAATCGAAAGCATTCTAATGGGCATGCGAATGTTAGGCGTATCGCCATCTGAAATATCAATTAAGTTTTTTGCCCCTAAAGAGGGTAGGTTTTGTCCTGCGGTTTGCCATAAGATTTGAGTGGTTTTAATCATTCGATTCTCCAAGAGATAGTTGGCGGATTGTTGCGGGTAACTCTACGTATGCACTTTAATTACTATATCATGCAATGATTGTAGGATAAGGTAAAATGAGCGATTCAGCGCAAAAAAACATGGAGAGAAAAATGGCAGGTTCTTTATTTGATCAACTGAAAAAATCAGGTTTAGTGGATGATAAAAAAGCGAAACAGATTAAGAAGCAAAAATATCAGCAGGCAAAGCAGAAGAAAGGCAAAAAAGGGCAGCCTGTTGTGAGTGAAGCCACTCAGTTAGCAGAACAAGCGGCAAAGCAAAAGCAAGAACGTGATCGTCAATTAAATTTAGAACGCCAACAAGCGCAAGTGAAAAAAGCGACGCAAGCGGCGGTACAGCAACGCATTGAATCGAATCAGTTAAAGAACTATAGCGGAGAGAAAGCCTATCAATTTGCCGATGGCAGTACGATCAAAACGTTGCATGTGAATCAAAAAATACACCAGCAATTGACGTCTGGTGCGGTGCGCATTGTGCTGTTTGGCGGAGGCTATGTATTGGTGGCGTCAGAGGTCGCTGAAAAAATAGCGCAAGAGGATGCGAGTTTATTGATTCCTTTGCCCAGCACAGAAGATGATTCGCTGTCGGAAGAGGATAAGGACTATTATGCTCAGTTTGAAATACCCGATGATTTAGTTTGGTAGGCTTTGAAACTTCAACCCCCACCCAGCCTCCCCCTTGTCAGAGGGAGGCGTAAAAAGGTTTTACGGTGCTCTTTTTCCCAGTAACAGTAAGAAAAACAGCGTTGCGACCAGTACGATCGCTGGGCCAGTTGGTAGGTCGGCAAAATAGGAGAGCGTTAAACCAAGTAGCACGGAGAGGCTGGCGAGGATGAGGCTGATCCAGAGCATTTTTTCGGGGGTGTTCGCGAGTCGTCTGGCGGCAGCCGCTGGAATGATCAGCAAAGAGGTCACCAGCAGTACTCCAACGATTTTCATTGAAAGGGCGATCATTAATGCGAGCAGAAGCATAAATTGCAGTTGTACTTTTTTGACCGCTACGCCCTCTACGTGTGCTAGATCTTGGTTAAGCGTAATGTTAAGCAGGTCTTGCCAGTGCAGACG
>JALSJT010000083.1 GCA_026989175.1 Thiomicrorhabdus sp.
TTTTTAGGCGCCACGCTATTAAGCCAAATACCCACTTTAGTAAAGTACGATTTACAGGCAGATGATGTGGTTGTCGTTACTTTTTTATCGCTCTTTTCCATCGGTATTGGCTTAGGTGCCGCACTGGTCACTCGCTGGTTTAAGGGGGAGATTGACTTAAGGTGGCATGGCCTATTTTTGCTCGGTATCTCACTCTGTTTTGGTTTGATAGCGTGGCTGGTGACAGGGCACAGTGAATCCTTAAACAATCCCTCTATTCCATTAATCAACTTAACCACGTTTTTAGCCAGTTGGCCGTTAAATACGCTTCTACTTGTATTTTTAGTGTTGGCGATATTGGGCGGTGCTTACATTGTGCCACTGTATACCTTATTGCAAAAACAAACACCTGAACCACTGCGTGCTAGAATGATCGCGGTGAATAACATTATGAATGCACTGTTTATGGTGATCTCATCGATATTGATTATGATCGGTTATGCACTGTCATTGAGCCTAATGACGATGTTTGTTTGGCTAATGATTTTAAGTGGGTTGATTGCATTCATTGTTCACCAATTTCAAAAAAATAAGATAGGAAAAAAAGATGAAAGGGTTATTTAAGTTTTTTGCCAAACTGCTTTTTAAAGCGCTGTATCGCGTTGAAGTAAAAGGGTTAGAGCACTACCATGCGGTGGATCAAACAGAGCAACCGCTGTTAATTATTGCCAATCATGTCTCCAGTTTAGACGGCCCTTTGATAGACCTTTTCTTACCGGGCGAAACCTATTTTATGGTGGATGCGGGGCACACTAAAAAGTGGCATGAACGTTTTATATTAAGCATGACCCACTACTTTAAAGTAGATTTACAAAGTCCCTATGCTGCTAAACACATGATTAAAGAGTTAAAGAAAGGCAAGCAGTGCATGATCTTTCCCGAAGGCCGAGTGACCACAACAGGGCACTTAATGAAAGTCTATGAAGGCACAGGCATGGTCGCTGATAAAACGGGTGCGATGGTGTTGCCTGTGAATATATCGGGTGCGGTGTACAGTAAATTCTCCTATTTAGACGGCACCAAATTTGCCTATATTAAACAGTTCTGGTTTCCTAAAATTACCTTAACCATTCGTCCCGCCGAAAAAATGCAACAGACAACTGGTCTGTCTGGTCATCAAAAACACAAAGTATTAACACAACAGATCACCCGTTTATTAACAGATGGACTTTACTATGGTTTGGTCAAACAACAGACCCTTTTTGCCGCGTTACTGCACGCAAAAGCGACTTTTAGAGCCAAAGAAGTTTGTATAGAGGATGTGAATGGGCAGGAATTGAGTTTAAAAAAACTCACCCTTGCCGCGATTATTTTAGGCAAACAGCTACAGAATGTTCTGAAAGATGAGAAGCATGTTGGCTTGATGTTACCCAATGTTGCCGGGATGCCTGCCAGCTTTTTTGCACTACAAGCCTATGGGTACGTGCCCGCAATGATTAACTTTACCGCTGGCATCGGTTCGATTAAATCGGCGTGTGATACCGCGGAATTAAAGACGGTCATTACCTCTAAAAAGTTTGTTGAGGTCTTTGGGTTAGAACCGCTGATTGAAGCGCTCTCTAAAGAGGTTCGCTTTGTCTATTTAGAAGATATTAAAGAGAAAATTAACGGTGTCAGTAAAATAAAAGGTCTGTTGACTTGCCCAAGAAAACTACTGGGTTTTGGGATTCATCCTGATAAACCAGCGGTTATCTTGTTTACCTCTGGTTCCGAAGGAACGCCAAAAGGGGTGGTATTGTCGCATCAAAATATCAACAGCAACATCGCGCAAACCTGCTCTAAAATCACCCTGTTACCAGGGGACACCATTTTAAATGCACTGCCAACCTTTCACTGTTTTGGTTTAACCGCAGGGATGTTATGGCCGATTATGCGAGGGGCAAAAGTGTACTTATACCCATCGCCGATTCACTACGCTATTGTGCCTGAAATGGCTTATCAAAAAAATGTCAAACTGATGTTTGGTACTGATACTTTTTACAGTGGTTACGCACGTAAAGCGCATCCATACGATTTTTATAGCGTACAAGGTTTGGTTGCTGGAGCAGAGCGACTGCGTCCAGAGACTCGGGCGTTGTATGCCAGTAAATATCACAAGCCTATTTTTGAAGGCTATGGCATTACTGAAACCACGCCTGTTTTATCTATTAACACCCCGTTAGCCTATAAAGATGGTTCAGTCGGGCAGTTTGTTCCGGATATTGAGTACCGTTTAGAGCCCGTTGAAGGGATCAGTGAGGGTGGGCGCTTATTTGTAAAAGGCCCAAATGTGATGTTGGGATACTTAATGTCAGATAACCCCGGTGTTTTGCAACCGCCCAAAGAGGGTTGGCATGACACTGGAGATATTGTGGATGTGGATGATGAAGGCTATATTTGGATTAAAGGGCGTGCCAAACGATTTGCCAAAATAGGTGGTGAGATGGTCTCCTTAACAGCAGTAGAGGCTTATATTAACCAAGCTAGCCCAGAAGGGCATCATGTGGTGGTATCGGTGCCTGATGATCGTAAGGGAGAGCGTTTGGTGTTGGTGACCGATGATACAACGCTGTGCAGAAGTACCATTACTGAAGCGGCTAGAAAGCGAGAGTTAGCCGAGTTGATGATTCCTAAAACCATTATTTTAGTTGAGCAAGTGCCCGTTTTAGGGACTGGAAAAACCAACTATCCAGAGGTTCAAAAATTGGCAGAGAAGAATTTTAATTCGGCTTAAAAAGATTAATTTAAATTTTAAATGCAAAGGCGCTCAGTTGAGCGCCTTTTTTTTTGCTATGATGAATTACGTATTTTTGTTAATCCATAGAGGTTTTATGATGAAAAAAATGATTCAAACCATTTCGCTGTCGGTGTTACCTCTGTCTTTATTGAGTGGTTGTCAGTTTTCAGATATAAAACCTAAACCCGTGGTAAGTGAGAGTGTTGGAAAAGTCAGCTCACTTGCCATTGATTCCGGTAAAGTCATTACCGATAACCAATACGCTTTTGAAACCAAACTCGCTTTGATTGACCAAGCCAAAACATCGATTGATTTAGTCTATTTTATTGTCTCCGATGATTACAGCTCCTCCGTGTTTGCCAGTCGCCTTATTGCCGCCAGTCAACGTGGGGTAAAGGTTCGATTGTTGGTCGATTATGTAACCAACTACAGTCGTTTGGACTGGTTCTCTATGTTGGAAGTGGAGGGGAGAGAAAATTTAACCGTGCGATTTTATGGTCGTCCCAGCAATAACATGATTAAAGATGCTGTTTACATGACACTGGGCTGTAATGAGGTTGCGCCAAGAGAGGATAGAAGTGCCTGTAGCCAAGAAAA
>JALSJT010000084.1 GCA_026989175.1 Thiomicrorhabdus sp.
GAACGCCCTTTTTCAATCACCGTTAAACAGATTTTAAGTGCAATAAAGCGAGTACTTAAAATCGCTTGCTGATTGGCGGATCCTTTCATAAAAACCGATGCCCAAGCAGCGAACGGGATTGTGCAAAATCATAGGCTTGCATCATTTTTTTACCGGTGGGCTGTGCCTGTTGAATTAAAATTGGCTGGCTACCCGTTGTGACGATCATACCCTGTTTTTCCACCGCTAGAACAGTTCCAGAATTTTTCTCCCCCCCTTGATACGCTTGAACTTCCTCATCAGAAAGCAATCTAGCCTGTCCAATACGCAGTGGTTTTTCTTGAAAGTGGGTAAAGGCGACAGGCCAAGGGTTAAAGGCTTGAATTTTTCGCACAATCACTTCCGCAGATTCCGTCCATTGAATCTCGGCTTCCGCTTTGGTTAATTTTTGTGCATAGGTGACCAGCGACTCATCCTGTTTTTCAGGTTTCAGTTGCTGAGCTTGCAACGGAATCAGCGTCGCCATTAAGGCATCCGCTCCCAATGCACTTAAACGATCATGCAAGCTTGCCGCATTGTCTTCAGCGGTAATGTCGGTACTCACTTTATACAGCATATCCCCCGTATCCAAACCAATGTCCATCTGCATAATGGTGACACCCGTTTTGGCATCGCCCGATTCAATCGCCCGTTGAATCGGCGCCGCACCGCGCCAACGTGGCAACAGTGAGGCGTGAATATTTAAACAACCAAATTTAGGCGCATCCAACACCGCCTTAGGCAGTAATAGACCATACGCCACCACCACCATCACATCGGCGTTTAAAGCCATGAGCGATTGTTGGGCTTCAGGGGTTTTAAGGGTTTCGGGCTGGTAAACGGGCAGATCGTGCTGTAACGCAAGCGCTTTAACAGGGCTGGCAGTGAGTTTTCGCCCCCGTCCTGCTGGGCGATCGGGTTGCGTATAGACCGCAACCACTTCATGCTCAGAATCGAGTAGTGCTTGCAGTGCGGAGACTGAAAACTCAGGTGTACCGGCAAAAATAATACGTAAAGGGGTGTTGCTCATCAAAGTTTTAGACTCTCAATTAAGAAATAGTCGTAACGGTTCAGGTTGCCCCTGAAATTTGTTAGTTCAAGGCAAAAAATCTGAGTTTACAAGTGTAAATGACCATTTTCAAACACAGAAATAGCGAGTTTCAGGGGCAACCTGAGCCGTTACTCTTTTTGTTCCATTAATTTACGAAACTGTTGCAGTGCGCGGGTGCGCTTCAATCCAGATAGATGATCAATAAACATTTTGCCATCTAAATGATCAATTTCATGTTGAATACAGACCGCCAACAGTTCGCTGGCTTCAAACTCAATCTGTTTGCCGTCTCGATCCATGCCGCGTACTAAAATATCACTGGGGCGTTTAATGGTCGCATAAATGCCGGGCATTGAGAGACAACCCTCTTCCCACGTAATTTTTCCCGCGCTTTGCACCACTTCAGGGTTCATCAAAACAATCGGCTCATTCCCTTTTTCCGAAACATCCATCACAATCAAACGTTGCTGTACCGCCACTTGCGGTGCCGCCAAACCAATGCCTGGCGCGTCGTACATGGTGTACAGCATGTCATCAATTAACTTATCCAGCGAGTCATTCATCTCCGCAATGGGCGCACATACTTCTCTTAGCCCCGCTTCGGGGTAGAGAACGATATCGAGTTTTTCCATAGTTCTATTCAAGCTTCAGTTATGATAGCCAAACCACTTGAAAATGCAGTTTGGGTATACTTAATTTAATTAATCCCTGTATTATAGCGAACTATGTCTATTTTTTCTGATTTACCCAGTCTATTGGCGCTACATGTCAGCCATATCTCTTTAAAACAAGCCTTAGCGCTGCACGCCCACTTTGGTTGTCTAAAAAATGCATTGCAGGCCAAACAACATGAGTTGGCAGAGACGCAAATACTCAAATCGACCCAACTGGATAAACTCTTTGATGAAACCCGTTGGCAGCAAGTGGAACAAGCGATGGCTTGGGGGGAGCAAAAAGATCAAAACTGGCTCCCCTTTGGCAGTGAACACTATCCAAACTTACTGCAATCCATTGATGACGCCCCGTTGCTGCTGGGCACCCGAGGTCGAGTTGAACTATTACAAGATCCACAATTAGCGATTGTGGGAAGCCGTCACGCATCTAAACAAGGCTTGATGATTGCTAAAGATTTTGCACAACACCTCTCTCACCAAGGATTAAGCATCACCAGTGGACTGGCGCTTGGCATTGATACGGCTGCACATCAAGGAGGGCTATTAGGCATTGGAAAGACCGTCGCCGTAGTGGCAACGGGGCTGGATCGAATTTACCCTGCCAGTAATCAAGCACTCGGCCGTCAAATCGTTGAAGAGGGGGTTATGGTGTCCGAATTTCCACTCGGCACTAAGCCACTTACCTACCATTTCCCTAAGCGTAATCGAATTATCAGTGGACTGAGTGTCGGGACATTAGTGGTTGAAGCGGCGCTCAAAAGTGGCTCGTTAATTACCGCAAAAACGGCGATAAACCAAGGGCGTGAAGTGTTTGCGGTACCCGGTTCGATTCATAATCCGCAAGCCAAAGGCTGTCATCAATTAATCAAACAAGGCGCAAAACTGGTGGAGTCTGGACAGGATATTTTAGAAGAGCTGTCATCCCCGTTACAACAGGCCTTAACCCCTCAAACTCAAGACTTATTTGCCACTGAACCGCATCCAAAATTGACTGAAAAAAATCTTCCCCCCCCCTCTCACTCACCGTCAATACTGGAGCACATTGGCTACGAGACGATTGGCATGGATGAGTTGGTGGTGCTCAGCAAATGCCCTGTTTATGAAATTCAAAGTCAATTAATGCTCTTGGAGTTATCTGGACACGTTGAAAAGCTGTCAGCAGGACGCTGGCGCAGGCTTAATTAAAAATACGACCAATCGCCGTTCGGCCATTGTCTTCGTAGTGTAATTCATCAAAACTCAGTTTGTTGGCAATCATCACGCCACGACCATGACTGTCCATCGCGCGTTCCGCTGAAAAATCTAAATACGTGGCATGGTTAAACCCTTGCCCCATATCCCGAATGGTAAACTGCAATTCATTCGGTTTACGCTCAAACTCAATCGAGACAAATTTACGCTGATTTTCTGGTAAGTTTTGACGCCGTTCAATCTCGGCTTGCAGTTGATTGGTCAAAATTAAGGTGGTTTTTTCTTCATAGGTAATATTTAAATTGCCATGCTCAATGGCATTGGTCATCAACTCAAATAAACCAACCACCGCCTCTTGCGGATTGGGGGTAATAAACGCCAGTGCGCACGCTAAACTTTTTGCAT
>JALSJT010000085.1 GCA_026989175.1 Thiomicrorhabdus sp.
TAGAGACCACTGGATTGGTGTTAATAATCCAAATCGCTTTAATATCGCCCGACCCAACCGCTTGAAACATCTCAATCGCTTTTAAGCCATTTTCAGTCGCCATATTTTCGGCTTGCCAAAAACGTGCCACACGGTCGATGTTTTCAGGTCTATTAAAGTCCATGTGTGCGGCAAGTTGATTCGCCAAACCGCCCACTTCTCGTCCCCCCATGGCATTGGGTTGCCCCGTAATAGAAAACGGACCTGTACCGGGTTTGCCCACGCGCCCTGTGGCAAGGTGACAGTTAATAATGGCATTCGATTTATCCACTCCTGATGTGGACTGATTCACCCCTTGAGAGTACAGCGTCACCATTTTGTCACGAGCAATCATCCAATCCACCAACTGCTGTAAATCGGATTCTGCCAGTTCACACTGTTCTGCCACCTGTTGAATCGTGGCTTGTTCCGTTTGCGCTTTAGCTAACGCCGCATCAAATCCTTCGGTATATTGTTCAAGAAAATTTTTATCCAACGCATCAGATTGTGCCAACTGTGCCAGCAAGCCATTAAACAGAACCGCATCCGTTCCCGGTTTTAACGCCAAGTGCAAATCCGCTAAATCACAAGTCGCGGTTTTACGAGGATCCACCACCACGACTTTTAAATCAGGACGACGCTTTTTCTCAGCCGCAATACGCTGATAGACAATCGGGTGCGCCCATGCGGTATTGGAACCAACGATAATCATTAAATCCGCCCGTTCTAAATCTTCATAAGAGCAAGGAACGGTATCCGAACCAAACGCACGTTTATAGCCCACCACGGCAGAGGCCATACACAAGCGAGAGTTGGTATCAATATTAGCCGTGCCTAAAAACCCTTTCACCAGTTTATTGGCGATGTAATAGTCTTCAGTCAGCAGTTGACCCGAAACATAAAAAGCCACCGAATTCGAGCCATGCTCTTTAATTATGCGCTTAAACGAATCAGCAACGGTATTCAGTGCCGAATCCCAACTCACCACGTCACCATTCACCTGAGGGTCAAGCATCCGCCCCTCAAAATCAACCGTCTCCCCTGCCGCAGAGCCTTTAACACATAAACGCCCAAAATTGGCAGGATGCGATTCATCGCCAATCACTTTCACTTGATACGATTCAATGCCCGATTTTGATAATTCACGGGGCTCTTTAGGGGTGATTTCCATGCCACAACCTACGCCGCAATAAGGACAGGTTGTTTGAATGCTTTTTTGACTCATTTAAGAACTCTTAGATTTCATTTAATAAAATGAAACCTTTGTACAAGAGGGTGTAAATAAAAAAAATTTAGCTGATTAAGGCAAAATTCTCAGAAAATACCTAGGTATTTTCGTAAAATTTTCAATAAAAATCAGGCACATTTCAATTTTTTGTACATACACCCTTTTGTGCAAAGGTCTCTTAATACATTAGCAAAAAAAGGAAAGAAGAACTGAACGAATAATTTAACTACCTTCTCCCCTGTCCATTCAACTCCTACTACGGCTTAAACCTTAACAAAAACAACCCCCTCTTCAATCTTAGCCTTATAAACAGGTACACTAAGTGATTCGTCTTCAACACAAACGCCTGTTTCTAGGTTGTAATGCTCTTTATAAAGTGGAGCAGCTACAACAAGTGCATCGCCGATGTTACCCGTTATTCCACGTGAGAGTACATTTGCTTTGCCGACTGGATCGTAATTACTTATGGCGTACACTTTGCCATCAATATAAAAAATGGCGACTTCTTTGCCGTTAATTAATGCATTCACACCTGCATCGGGGATTAAATCATTTACTGAACAAACTGATTGAAACTCACTCATTCCGATATTCCTTGCAATTTTTCTCCCCGCTCTAACCTAAACTAAGGAGGGGGGGGAAAGAATTTTTTAATGTTTATTTAATTGTGTTATTACGTTAAGGGTCGATTACACCAACTCTTTAACTTGAACCGCAATGCCTTTTAATTTTTCATCTTCTGTGGCTGGGCGTAGCTGTCCGCGCTCTTCTACAAACAGTTGTTCCGCAGGAGAATCGACGTTTACAAATGAACGGAAGCGTTTGGCGTACGCTGGGTTTTCAACCACACGTTTCCAATCGCAAGCATAGCTTTCACGCAGGGTTTGCAACTGTGCTTCCAGCTCGTCACCGATATTAAGCGAATCATTAATGACTACGTCTTGAAGATACGCCAAGCCCCCTTCAAGGTTCTCTAACCATGTGGCGGTACGCTCTAAACGATTGGCGGTTTTAATGTAGAACATTAATAGGCGATCAACATACTTAAACACTTCTTCTTTCGTTAAATCGGTGGCAAACAGGTCGGCGTGGCGAGGTTTCATTCCGCCGTTACCGCACACATATAGGTTCCAACCATTTTCAGTTGAGATTAAGCCGATGTCTTTCGCTTGGGCTTCGGCACACTCACGGGTACAGCCTGAAACTCCCATTTTCATCTTATGTGGCGAGCGCAGTCCTTTATAACGATTTTCTAACTCAATCGCCATGGTGACGGAATCATCCAGTCCAAAACGACACCATGTTGAACCCACGCACGATTTAACCGTACGCAGAGCTTTGGCGTAGGCTTGACCAGATTCGAATCCAGCTTCAACCAGTGTCTTCCAAATCGCAGGTAAATCGTTGATTTGTGCGCCAAATAGAACAATACGCTGCCCACCGTTTACTTTGGTGTATAGCTTATATTTTTTAGCGACTTCACCCAGTACAATCAATTTTTCAGGCGTAATTTCGCCCCCTGGTACACGCGGAATCACGGAGTAGGTGCCATCTTTTTGCATATTCCCCAAATAGCCATCATTAGTGTCTTGCAATGGAATTTGATCCTGCTCTAACGCGTAGGCATTCCATAGAGAGCTAAAGATGTTTCCTGTGGTTTGCTTACAAATATCACAACCATGCCCTTTCCCGTGTTTAGAGATCAGTGTTGCAAAATCCTTGATCCCTTCCACTTGGCAGATGTGATACAGCTCTTGACGCGTATGTGCAAAATGCTCACATAAGTCAGTATTGACTTCCACACCGCGTTTTTCAAGTTCGCTGTTTAATACGTTGTTGACTAACTGAATACAACCGCCACACCCTGTTCCTGCTTCGGTGGTCGCTTTAATGTCGGCCATGGTGCAACAACCGCTTTCAACGGCATTGATAATGTCGCCTTTGGAGACGTCGTAACACGAACACAATTGAGCGGAATCTGGCAGTGCATCGGGGCCAAAAAGGTCTGCACCCGATCCATCACGGTTCGGTAAAATTAAGGCATCTGGATGTTCGGGTAAATCCATGTCGTTGAGCATGATTTGCAAC
>JALSJT010000086.1 GCA_026989175.1 Thiomicrorhabdus sp.
CGGATAAAAAAGTCTGAAATACGCCTGATTTTCGTTGAAAACCTTGCGAATACCTAGGTATTCCCTGCGATTTCCGCCTCAATCAGCCAAATTTCATCTCTTTTTTCTCTCGCGCCCCTTTCGTGTAAAGGTCTCTGAAAGTGATTATACTGAATATATGGGGGCGATTAGGTGGGATGCAATAGAAAAAATATGGAGACTGTGTGAAGGAGAAAGCATTTGTATTGGTTGGGTTTTAAAGGGGGGTGAATTCCCCTTTTTATTATAAATCGTTTTTAAGTTTACCAGCAATCACTTATTACGGAGTGTTTGGGTTGAGTAATTTTGGTGACTAAATTTTGGTATTTTTGACAAGGTTTAACGAGTTTAGCCCTAATGAGATAACCACTTTCCACTTGTTGGCAATGAATGGATTTAAAGGTTGTTTGAATGGTACGCTCACTGTTAAAAGCTAACTCAATATTAAACAGTTCATCTGGTGGGATTTTGGTTGTTGAAAGAAGTGCAAGCCCCGACTTTGAAAAGTTGAGTACGGTTGCAATCGCTTCTTTATCTGGTTGATCAATGATTGCAGAAAAATGCGACGGATGACGTTCTTCAAGCCGACGCTCCATTTGACTGGTGGTTTGTTGTTTTGTTTTGAAAAGGTTAAGTAAAGGCATAATTTAGCTCTCTTTTCGGTTGCTATAATTTATGAGTAAATTTTACATGCTTTTAAGTTATTTTGTATTGACAAAAACAACTATTTTTGTAGGGAGTTTAGATCCTTAAGAATTATTTACCGTTCTTAAGGGTTGTTAACGATTCTTAAGAGTCTATTTTTTTGGTAAAGAGTGTTGCAAGTTTTTGCTCAGATTGTGCGGGTTTTGATGATTCTATAATAACCCCACTTTTAATAAAGGAGTAATAATCAATGCGCTTTACCCATCCAATGAAACTCTCTCAACTCTCTATTGCCATGTTTGCTGGGATACTGGCTTCTCAAGTTCAGGCTGAAAACTTAACCAATTTAGAGACGGTAACGGTAACTGCCACACGTGAGGCAGAAGAGATCTCTAAGCAGGCGTTATCGGTGGCAAAAAAGGGTGCCGAAGAGACGGCGTTGGATCAGGTGATTTTTCAGAAAGACCTTTTAAATTCGATTGCAGGGGTTTCTATTAAGCAGACCAGTTCGGTCATTGGGCATATGACGGCGATTCGTACTCCAAATACCACCCTGCCTTATTTCTTATATTTGCAGGACGGTATTCCGGTTCAGTCGTCTGGTTTTTTTAATCACAATGGGCTGGCTTATACTAATTTTCAAACCGCACAGAGTGTTGAGGTGATAAAGGGGGCAGGTACGGCGCTGTATGGTTCGGATTCCATTGCAGCGACCATTAATACGCAGAGCGCTCCGCCAAGTAAAGAACTTGAGCGTAGTGTGACACTGTCGGGGGGCAGTGATGGCTATAAGCAAGCGGGGGCTTCTATTAGCGATACGTTAAAAAATGACCAGTCATACCGTTTTGATTTTTCAACCATTGGGGATGAGGGTTGGCGAGATCATACGGATTTAAACCGGTATGAAATCAGTGGGCAGTACAATTTTAGTACGGAGAATAGCGACTTTAAAGTTTCGTTGCTGTCCAACTACTCTCGAGCGCAACAAGCGGGCAGTTTATTAAGCTTGGATGAGCTGGAGAACAATCCAAGCAGTGTGGGAGACATTGAGGATAAGTTGGATGTTGTGGATGCAATACGACAGTTTGATCACAACCGTTTAAGCATTCAGTGGGACAGTTATGCGGTCGAGAATATCGACTTGAGTACCATCGCCTATTTGCGTAATACACGTAATCAATACACGGCAACGTGGGAGGGGAATTTACCGCATAACGACAGTCAACAAAACACGGTGGGGTTAATGCATAAGGGGACGATGCATCCGACGTGGGGGCGTTTTATCTATGGGGTAGATGGGGAGGTGACACAGGGGACACGAACCTATACGCAGCAGTTTGATTATGTACCAACGGGCTGGGGGAGCTCGGTGGATGCGGGTACGATTTATGACTATAACGTTGATTATTTAGCGTTTTCACCTTATGTTCATGCTGACTGGAATGTGGCACCCAAGCTAACGCTTTCAACGGGGGTTCGTTATGATATTAATCAGTATCAGTACACCAATAATGTCGCGGATGGGGAGTATGGCTCTTCGGGTTATTTAAGAGTGGCGGATCGAAATGATCGCTATGAGCACTTAAGCCCTAAGTTGGCGTTGAACTATGAATTGACGCCAAGCTCTACGGTGTATGCGCGTTATGCCAACTCGTTTAGAGTGCCGTCGGCAAACCGTTTGTATGCGATAAAAACCAGTAACGCAGAGTCCACTTTAGACCCTGAAACGTCCAATACTTATGAGGTGGGGTATAAGTTTAAAGGGGCGTCAACTGCGGTAGAGGTGGCGCTGTACTATATGGATATTTCAGACACCATTACCTCTTATGAAGATCCAGTGACAGGGCTTAAATATAATGATAATGGCGGTTCAACCATTAATAAAGGGATTGAGTTGAGCGTACAGCAAGCCTTTACCCCTGAGTGGTCAACAAAATTGGCTTACAGTCGCAGTGAGCACCGTTTTGATAATGACCCAGAGTATGGCAATAATGAGATGGCATCCGCGCCCAATAATAATTTGAACTTGCGTCTCTTTTATCGTCCAAGTCAGGTCAGCGGTTTATTGGTGATGGCGGAAGCACAGCACTTAAGTGACTACTATATGGATCATGCGCACACCTTTTCGTATGATGGCTACACCAGTTACAACCTGAAAGCGGACTATCATTTGAATAAAAAATGGCGTCTATTTGCCAAGGTGAACAATGTCACCGATGAGATTTATGCAGAATCCGCTAGTTATTCTTGGGGCAATGAGAAGTATACACCGGCGGCACCGAGACAGGTCTATCTTGGGATGAAGGCAACTTGGTAGAATTGTGAATCTTCGTAAATGGCATCAAAAGGCTGGCATTACGGCTGGCCTTTTTCTCTTTATTTTAGCTTTAACGGGCTTTTTTCTTAATCATGACCAGTGGAAGTTTCAGTACCACTGGACCTTCCCGAATTCAATTCTGCCAGAGGCGGTCGCTGAGGCAGACATTAAGTTATTTCAAACCAAAACACTTCATCCAGCGAACTCACAATGGATAATTTTGGGTGGCTTGCGGGGGGTGTTTGTCTCTCAAGATGGCGGGCAACACTATCAGCAATCATCGCAGCAGCAGTTTTATGCCCTAAGTTGGGTTGGTGAGACACTGTATGCAGCAACCGATAATG
>JALSJT010000087.1 GCA_026989175.1 Thiomicrorhabdus sp.
CGCCTGCTCCCTGAATAGAGCTTCCTGCCCACTCACCCGCTTGGCACTCCCATCAGGCTCAAGCCCCTTGCGCCGTATAAAACGAAGCGCTTGTTGAAACTCCGCCACGGGAATTTTCATCTTACTGACATGCCATTTTTCTCTGGCCTCATGGATGATCGCTTCATCGGTAATTTCGCAGCCATCAATAATAAGGTTATTCCATGCGGCATGAACAGTGGCGAGTAGCTCCGTCTCGCGTGAATCCTTGGGGATAATAAGATCAACCACTTGTGTTAGTTGCTGCCGATAGGGTTTGAGAGTAGCAAAAAGGCTCGCCATCAGCTCATCGTATCGAGCCAGTTTTTTAAAATCATAACCCTTGCCTTCATCGCGGCTGACAAATTTAAAAAACTGATTTTCAGTTGCCCACGCTTCCGCTTTAAGCATGTGTGGGAAATCGTTTGGCCCTGCCGCATCTTTGATCGGGTTACGGTCAAGATCAATCCCCGCGATACTTTCGACAAGGTGCAGTGTTTTTTGTGCTTTTACATGGCCAAAGGTGTTTTGGCGATTTTTCGCGGCATGGCGATGGTAGGCAAAGGCCAGGATTTTTGCACTGAATTCTGGTGAAAAGGGTTCGGCGTTTTTTGCTGTTTTTGATGCGGTAAAGGCAATGACTTTGTTGCTCGATGTGAGTTCACCGGAGAACGCTTTTTTTAGGAGGGATTGTTTGAGTTCGTTTAGGGAGTTGAGCTTTTTTTGGTAAGTGGATTCGAGGCGCTGAGTTTCTGAATTAAGGTCATTCAGGACAGACACAATTTCTTTTTGTTTTGAATGCGGCATTTCAGGAACCTTAATTTCCCTAAGCACTTTCAAACCTACGGTTTTTTGTGCCGTACCGGTCGCACCATCACTAGCTTGACAAAAGACAAGCGGCGACATTAACAAATAATACAGCCATGAGCTATCCACTCCCTCTTTAGGACGCAATAAACCAATATGGCGCTGGAAACAAAAATCCCGTTGCTCAGTAACTAAAACAGGAATTCCGAACGAACCAGTCACCGTGTAGAGCACATCTCCTATCTGAGGTTTTCTCTTAGATTTGAGATTGAGGAAATACGACTCTGGAACAAAAAAAGTACTCGAAAAATTAATTTTATTAGTCGCTTTATCAACATTAGAAATTGTGATGAACGGAATACCAATCGCTGACTTTGGAGGTGGAGCATGGTCGCCGTCCGTAATGTCTGTTGTTAAATCAGATAGCGTTACTAACTGACCAGCTTCACCTCTGTTGGTAAAAACCGAATTCAAATAACTCTCAAACAACTCACGGACATTGGCGAGGTTCTTTTGGGTATTGGCAATCGCTTTATCAATCCCCTCAAACGCTTCATCAAGAATGGCGACAATGCGTTTTTGTTCTTCCGTAGAAGTCGGAAATGAAACCTTGAACTCCCGTGCTAGCTTTACTCTTGATAATTCAGTCTGGCCGCTAGCACCTTCACCGCTGGCCGCGATTTCATCCTCTATTTTAATCATCATGTAACCGAAGAATTCAGGGTGAAATGATCCATCTAATGGCCTGACAATAGTTACATGAGTATCAACGGTGGTAGGCTCATTTGGCTCTTCTCTAACTTGAGCTACTCGCCCCAAGGTTCCTGTTCCCGTCGAATTGACCAAAACGTCACCAAGTTTGATGTAGCGTTCTGGGTTTACCAATTTGATCTCAATATTGTGGCGACGCGACAATTTAAAATTTATTCTATGATCTCGAATGCACTTCTGATTAATGACACAAATACCACCTGACTCAGTATATTTTGGTGCAACTCCACGTTTAACTAAGTCACAAACATCACCTAGCGTTAACTCTTTCCACCCTTTCGTCATAACACCCCCCTAATACCTTCAAGGATTTTTGCACTTTCTGCATCAAGCTCTGCGATCTCAGCAATAATCTCTTCCGGCTCACGCAGCGGTGCTTCTTCCGCTTTATTGGGGTTTTTCACGGAGAGGTCAAAGGTATCCAGGTCAACATCAGATAGATTGAGAGTCCATGATTTATCTGAGTTGGCAAAGCTCGCTTGCAACTCAACAAACGCTTTCAAGTCATCATCATTCAGGGCGTTGGTCTTGCCCAAGCTGCGCCCCGGATCAAGCTGGTAGTACCAGATCTTTCTTGTGGGTGCGCCTTTTTCAAAAAACAGCACCACGGTTTTTACCCCCGCGCCTAAAAATGTCTTGGCCGGACAATCCAGCACGGTGTGCAGATTACAGCTCTCTAACAGCTCTTTGCGCAGTGCGGTTGCGGCATTATCTGAGTTCGATAGAAAGGTGTTTTTGATCACCACCGCGCCGCGTCCTCCGGCTTTTAGGTGTTTGATAAAGTGTTGCAGGAATAGAAAAGCGGTCTCTCCGGTCTTGATGGTGAAGTTCTGCTGTACCTCTTTGCGCTCTTTGCCGCCAAAGGGCGGGTTGGCCAGAATCACATCAAAACGATCTCTCTCCTGAATATCGGCGAGATTCTCCGCCAGCGTATTGGTGTGGGTAATATTCGGCGCATCAATGCCGTGCAGGATCATGTTCATGATCGCAATCACATAGGCGAGCGGCTTTTTCTCTTTGCCGTAGAAGGTTTTGGTTTGCAGTGTTTTTAGCTGACTGGTGGTCAACTCGCCTTGGCGCAGATAGTCATGGGCTTCGCACAAAAAGCCCGCTGAACCCACCGCGCCATCATAAATGCGTTCACCGAGCGTCGGTTTGATGACCTGGATCATGGCGCGGATCAGTGGCCGCGGGGTGTAATACTCGCCGCCATTACGTCCTGCATTGCCCATGTTTTTGATCTTGGCTTCGTAAAGATGGGAGAGTTCATGTTTCTCTTTTTGCGAGCGAAAACGCAGCCCATCCATCAGCTCCAGTGCATCGCGCAGGCTGTAACCACTTTGGAACTTGTTTTTGACCTCGCCAAAAATCTCGCCGATTTTGTATTCGATGGTATCGGGGGCGGTGGCGCGTTGTTTGAAACCTTGCAGATAGGGGAAGAGATCTCGGTTCAGATACTCAACTAAGTCATCACCAATCAGCGCCGTGTCGTGATCATAGGATCCATCTGCTTTTTTGGGTGCCGCCCAGTTCGACCATTGATGGGCTTTATCAATAATGAATTCGTAGGGCTTGCCAATAAGCTCAGCCTCCATCGCCCGCTCTTGCTCCAAATCATCCAGGTATTTCAGGAACAGCATCCATGACGATTGCTCGGTGTAGTCCAGCTCGGTGGTGCAGCCCGCTTCTTGCC
>JALSJT010000088.1 GCA_026989175.1 Thiomicrorhabdus sp.
GGTGTTGTACTGACATAGAGTTGTCTCCTAAAAATTTAAATTTTAAAAAATGGTTTATAAACTCAGTGTATTTTCTGAATTTTTAAATGTTTCTGTTTTGATGAGCGATATTAGAAACTAAAATCGCCTATATTTCAAAAAACTTTTTGTGGCTGTTTAGACATCCAAGTTTTCAACTTGTAATGCATTGGACTCAATAAAGGCTCGACGTGGCTCTACTTCATCGCCCATAAGGGTGGTAAATACTTGGTCTGCGGTAATGGCATCTCGAATGGTTACTTGCAGTAAGCGGCGTGCTTCGGCATTCATGGTGGTTTCCCAAAGTTGTTCTGGGTTCATCTCACCTAGACCTTTATAACGCTGAATATTTTGACCACGCTTGGCTTCGTGGAATAACCACTCAATGGCTTCTTTAAAACTAGAAACCGATTGTTTTTTCTCACCACGCTGAATATAAGCGCTTTCACTTAACAGGCCTTGCAGTGCTTGGCCTAGGGTAACAATCTGTTCAAAGTCTTTTGATGCAAAGAATTCTGCATCAAATACTTGAGAACTTAAGGTACCATGCTCACGCTGCTGTAAACGAATTTGAAACTTTCCTGTGCTGTCTAATTCGCTAGCAGGCTCAACGGTTAGCTGGTACTCCACTTTGTTTTGTTCACCATTGGCTTTTAGGTGTGGTGAGAATTGCTTGACCCACTCCGTTAAGGCATCAAAGTCATTTAAGGTGTCTAATGTAATCGCAGGGTGATCAATCATCATTTCTAAGAAAATAGGATTGTAGCGACGACCTAAACGCTTAATGACATGTTGGGTTTTAAAATAACTTTTAGCTAAGTTTTCTAAGGCAATACCATGAATACTTGGTGCACCATCTTCCGTCCATAATGCGGCATTATTAATGGCTGTTTGCAGTAGATACCCTTCCAATTCAGAATCATCTTTTAGGTAGGTCTCTTGCTTACCTTTTTTGACTTTATAAAGAGGCGGTTGGGCAATATAGATATAACCTTTTTCGACCAGCTCTGGGTATTGGCGGTAGAAGAAGGTTAATAGTAAGGTTCGAATGTGTGAACCATCGACATCGGCATCGGTCATGATGATAATGCGGTGATAACGCAGTTTTTCGAGGTTGTACTCTTCACCAATACCACAGCCTAATGCTGTGATAAGGGTACCGACCTCTGCCGAGGCAAGCATTTTATCGAAACGCGCTTTTTCGACGTTTAGAATTTTACCTTTCAGCGGTAAAATCGCTTGAGTACGGCGGTCACGTCCTTGTTTGGCGGAGCCACCCGCGGAGTCACCCTCCACTAAGTAGAGTTCAGAGAGCGCAGGATCTTTCTCTTGGCAATCGGCGAGTTTTCCGGGCAAGCCAGCAATATCCAGTGCACCTTTTCGGCGTGTCATTTCACGCGCTTTACGGGCGGCTTCACGCGCTCGGGCGGCATCGACAATTTTGCCGAAAACGGCTTGTGCTTCTTTAGGGTTTTCTAACAGGTATTCTGAGAGTTTCTCATTCATTGCTGTTTCAACAGCACTTTTGACTTCAGAAGAGACTAATTTGTCTTTGGTTTGTGATGAAAATTTAGGATCGGGCACTTTTACCGAAATAACTGCGGCTAGCCCTTCTCGTGCATCGTCTCCAGAGACGGTGGTAATTTTATATTTTTTAGCAAGACCTGAACTTTCTGCATAGGAGTTCATGGAGCGCGTTAAGGCGGCTCTAAATCCTGACATGTGTGTTCCACCATCACGTTGTGGAATGTTGTTGGTAAAGCAGAAAATCGACTCTTTATAGGTTTCTGACCACTGCATGGCGACTTCAACGGTAATATCGTCTTTTACGGTGCTGAAATAGAAGGCCTTTTCGTTAACAAGGGGTTTATTGGTATTGATGTAATCTACGAATGCCTTAATACCGCCGTCAAACTGAAAAATTTCATGACGGTCATCGCGTTTGTCTTGCAGTTCAATACGAACACCGGAGTTTAAGAAAGAGAGCTCTCTTAGGCGTTTTAACAGGTAGTCGAAGTTAAATTCAACATTGGTAAAGGTCTCGGTACTGGGTAAGAAACGTATTTCAGTTCCGGTCTCTTCGGTCGGTCCAACGGCGGCCATAGGTGCATCCGGTACACCGTGGGTGTAAGACTGCTTCCAGATTTGACCATCACGTTTAATAATAAGGTAGAGTTTTTGAGACAGTGCGTTAACAACTGAGACGCCTACCCCGTGTAGTCCACCAGAGACTTTATAGGAGTTATCATCAAATTTACCCCCCGCATGCAGTACCGTCATAATGACTTCGGCAGCGGATACACCCTCTTCTTCATGAAGATCAACGGGAATACCACGACCATTATCGGTAACGGAAACGGAGCCATCGGTGTGAATGGTCACCACGACCTTATCACAGTGACCGGCCAACGCTTCATCGATGCCGTTATCAACCACTTCAAACACCATGTGGTGTAGGCCAGACCCATCGTCGGTGTCACCAATGTACATCCCAGGGCGTTTACGAACGGCATCTAAGCCTTTTAGAACCGTGATGGAGGAGGAATCGTATAGTGTTTCTTCAGACATAAAACTCGATTTCTTTTAAGGAGGCTGGCTCGAAAGAGCGAGCCTCAATTGTTTTGAGGGCTAAATTTAGACAGGCAATTCTACCATAAATGTGATGTAAATGCAGAGCGACGAACGGAGAGTAGGTTTAGCCAAACATCCAGCTGGTTGGGTTGGGAATCGCTTGTTGGTTGCTGAGGTATTTAAACCCTTTGACACAGCGAATAATGAGCCAGATAACATAAAAGAGTAAGACGAGCCAACCGACTAGGATAAGGGTGAGTATTCCGCCAACGATGAGGTAGAGCAGGCCGATCCAGAAGGTACGGATTTGGAATTGATAGTGGGATTGTAAAAAATTAGATTCATCGCTTTTATTAACATAGGCCATGATAACGCCAACTAAGGCGGTCAATGGAACCATGAGGTTTGCAAGATACAGTGCATAGATAATCATTGGAAGGGTGGTATTGAGTTCTGGAGCGTTGGGGTCGTTTATTTGGTTCACAAAGAGGGTCCTTTTTACCATTCACTGGAGGAATTTAGTGTAGCAAAAATAGGCAGTCGTTTCTAAGTCTTTCGAGTGAGTACTCCCGCATGAATTTGCCAAATATGGGTGCTCTTTGGATTTAATATAGGAATGAGAGATTGAGAGGTACTGGTAATAATATGTTGTATTTTTAAGAGTTGCAGTAGTTCGAGTAGCTTTAAGCGATGCGTCTCATCAAGCTCGGCAGGTAGATCATCAATGAGCATGATGACAGGTTCTTGCAGGGTTTTTTCATGGAGACTGGCTTGTGCCAGTAGCAAGGCACAGACAAAGAGCTTTTGTTGCCCACGAGACAAGGTATTAATAGCTTCTATCCCTGAAAACTTAAAACGAATATCGGCTCGGTGTGCCCCATATTGGGTGTGGCCTAATGCACGCTCTTTATCAAAGTTAAGGCTATAAAGTGCCATTAAATCTTCTGTGTTTTTAGGCCAGCCAGCACGGTATTGGCAGATCACTTGGTCGCTCAGCTCTGGCATGAGTGCTTGGCAAAAAGTGACTAAGTAGGGGGTTAAATCTTCTAAATAGCGCTGACGTATTTGGTCTATTTTGAGCGCATTTTCAACCAGCGTTTGATCCCACAGTTGCACCTGAGCTTTAGGGAGGCGTTTTTTGAACGCTTGATTACGTTGTTTAAGGGCTCTTTGATAGCTACGCCATAACGGCATAAACTCAGGGGATTGGTGAAAGCAGCCCCAGTCCATAAATTGACGACGTGCTTTGGGTCCATCTTCGAGGAGTTTATGGCTTTCTGGGGTGAGAAGTTGCACGGGAAGGTGTTGCGCGATGGTAGATTGAGATGATGTATTTTCACCATTTATACGGAGCTGAGTGTGTTGTGGGCTTTTTTGAATGCCTAGGCGATATTGGTGATTCGCGGAATGGCTAGAAGCGACTTGGGTAAAAACGGTGAGTGCCGTTTGTTGATGTTGGATAAGGTGCTGAGATTTAGCGGTTCGAAAAGATCGACCTGTTGCAAGTACCCAGATGGCTTCAATAACGGAGGTTTTTCCGGCGGCATTGTCACCGATAATTAAGTTTAATCCACAGCTCAGTTCACACTGGATTTGCTGACAGTTTCGAAAGTGTTGAATGGTGAGTTGATTAATTTGTGTCAAAATGATTAAGTCAATTTCCGTGGGTAGACCCCCCTGTGGTTACCCTGCTTGGTTTGATTCTAAGATAGGGGGGGGGATTTTTTAAAATAGGATTAAGCGCCGTTAATCCTATTTTAACTAGAGAGTTGCTATAAGCGCATCGGCATAATAACGTGTTGACAGTGACAGACATCGGTTTGGCTTTCGATTAAACAGCTACTGTTGGCATCTTTTAAAATTAACGTCACACAGTCATCATTGATTGAGTTTAGAACATCAATAATATAATTTACATTAAAGCCAATTTCCATCTCCGTGCCTTGGTAGTCAATAGCCATGTCTTCATGTGATTCGTCTTGCTCGCTGTTTGAGGCGTTGACGGCTAAGAGGTTTTGGCTAAGAACGAGGCGAATGCCTTTAAATTTATCATTTGATAAAATAGAGGCTCGTTGTAATAAGGCGCGCAGTAGCTCTTTATCGGTTTGGATCAACTGGTCATTATCGGTAGGAATCACGCGTAGGTAGTCAGGAAAGCGACCGTCAACCAGTTTACAGGTAAATACTGTGCCTTCCAATTGCACCGTTAAATAGTTTTTAGCGAGTGAAAATTCAATTAAGGTATCCTCATCGCTCATCAATTTTTGTAGCTCTAAAACCCCTTTTCTTGGCAAGATCGCTTGCGTAGGTGTGAGGCCTTCCGCTTCCAATTGAGTGGCGCAGGTGGATAGGCGGTGGCCATCGGTAGCAACCACTCGTAGGGTGTTGTTGCTAATGTCAAATAACATTCCGTTTAAATAAAAACGGACATCTTGGCTTGCCATGGCAAAACCAGAGTGCAAAATGAGTTGCTTTAATTGATGTTGCGATAGAGAAAAAGAGAGGTCTGTTTGGGTTAAATCCATGGTTGGAAAGTCTTCTGCCGGCAGGGTCGATAGCTTAAAGCGTGAGCGCCCTGCGAGAAGGGTACAACGAGAACCCTCAAAATCTAATGTAATGGTGAGTCCATTGGGCAGAGAGCGCACGATATTAATTAACTTAATGGCAGGTAGTGTAACTGAAAACTGGGGTGCCTCGCTTGACTCGAGTTCTGTGGTTGCACGTGTTTCAATTTCTAAATCGGATGCGGTGACTGTCAGGGTGTTTTCAGAGGTTTGAAATAAAACATTGCCTAAAATAGGCATTGTCTGACGCTTTTCGACGACACCACCTACGGTTTGTAGAACACTTAAAAGGTTTTCACGCGTTAAAGTAATTTTCATGTTAAGGTCTCTTAATCTTATCTCTTAATTGGTAATAATACGAATCAAGTTGTTAAAGTCATTATCAATATGGTGGTCTTGCTCTCGTAGTTCTTTGATTTTACGCACGGCATGCAGTACCGTGGTGTGGTCTCGGCCACCAAAAGCATCACCAATCTCAGGCAAGCTATGATTGGTGAGCTCTTTGGCAATGGCCATAGCGACCTGTCGTGGTCGTGCAATATTTCGAGTTCGGCGTTTAGAGAGTAAATCGGCAACACGCAATTTAAAGTAGTCTGCTACGGTTTTTTGTATGTTATCTAAGGTAACCATTTTTTGTTGCAAAGCCAATAAATCTTTTAGGGCTTCTTTGACGACTTCAACGGTTAATACTTGTTGAGTAAACTGCGAATAAGCCCCGATGCGTTTTAAAGCGCCTTCTAAGTCTCGAACATTGCCTCGTAGTCGTTTGGCAACAAAGAAGGCGACCTCTTCTGGCAGGGCAATGCCAAATTCAGAGGCTTTTTTGAGTAAAATGGCAACGCGCATTTCAAATTCGGGGGGTTCTACGGCGATGGTCAACCCCCAGCCAAAACGAGATTTTAGACGATCTTCTAAGCCATCCACCTCTTTGGGAAAACGATCGCTGGTTAAGATGACTTGTTTATTGCCTTCGAGTAGCGTGTTAAAGGTATGAAAAAATTCTTCTTGGGATTGCTCTTTATTAGAGAAAAATTGAATATCATCAATTAATAGGGCATCTAATGAGCGATAAAATCGTTTGAACTCGTCAATTTTATTATGGCGAAGAGCATTGACCATGTCTGCAACAAAGCGTTCTGAGTGTAAGTAAACAACGCGTGCTTCGGGATTGTCTTCTAGAAGTTGATTACCAATGGCATGCATTAAATGGGTTTTACCCAACCCAACTCCACCATAGATAAAGAAGGGGTTGTAGCTTCCACCAGGGTTTTCTGCAACTTGCCGTGCGGCGGCTGCTGCAAGTTGGTTGGCTTTCCCTTCGACAAAGGTACCAAAGGTAAAACTGGCATTTAGACCGTGTTTAATGGTTGATTTTTGAGCGGCGGTTCCTGAAGATTTGGTATTTTTTTTGGTGGGTTTATTTTTTCTTTGCAAGGGTTGTGGCACGGTAACTTCAGGCTCTGGTATCGTATCAACGCTATAATCCCCAATTTCGAGCAATATTTCAGGGGTATTGACAGGCGCGGCCTTTGCAATGGCTTGGCGGATATTTGTCATTAATTTTTTATTGACCCAGTCCAAAATAAATGTAGAGGGAGCAAGTAAGCGAATAGCAGACTCCTCTTCAACGGCTTGAAGGGGACGAATCCAGGTATGGAATTGTTGATCATTGAGATCTTTTTCTAAGTGTTTAAGACTTTGGGTCCACAGTGTTGACAAAGGAATTTCCTTAAGATTAGCGATTCGATTTGGAGTATTTGATAAGTATACCTGTGAATAACTTTAAAACAAGAGGTTTGCTGTGGATAACTCTGTGTATATTATCTGTGGATAACCCGGTTTTTTAAGTGATTATCTTGTTGAAAATAAAGTGTTTTTTGCGGTTGTTGATGGAAATAAAAAATTGTTACTATTTTTTGAGTATAGCGTGGGTTCAATAGGGGATTTGTAAGGTTGAGGTTATGGCGTTTTTTACAGAGTTAGGGGTTTTTGGGTTATTTGTTTCTGCTTTTTTAGCAGCAACCATACTGCCAATGAGTTCAGAGGTTATTTTGGTGGCTTTATTGCTATCTGAAATAAATCCGATGTTGTTAGTCGTTGTCGCGACTATTGGTAATGTACTGGGTTCGGTTGTGAATTATATGATCGGATTTTGGGGAGGGTCTTTTTTACAGCGTAAGGTCTTAAAAATATCGGAAGCTGAGTTTGAAAAGTCAGAACAACGTTTTCGTAAGCTCGGCACCTTGAGTCTTTTATTTGCATGGGTTCCAGTTATTGGCGATCCATTAACACTCGTTGCAGGAGTGCTTAGAGTGAACATCGCTCTATTTTTAGTGCTAGTCACCCTTGGAAAGTTTGGGCGATATTTAGTGGTGGCCTATATTACCTTGCCGAGCACCTAATAAATTGTCCGAGTTTAAGAAAGATACTGTTTTTTCACGTTAGGTTCTTGTTTTCTTCTTAGAAGCGCTATATAATCCCCGTTTTTCCGGATGTCGGAATAGAATATTTTAAGGATTCAGTGACATGAAACGTACATTTCAACCTAGTGTTATCAAACGTGCCCGTACACACGGTTTCCGTGCTCGTATGGCGACTAAAAATGGTCGTAAAATCTTAGCTGCTCGTCGTGCGAAAGGACGTAAGCGCTTAGCTGTATAGTTTTTGAGTGTGCTGATATGGTACACCCAAAGCGAAATTCTGGTGAGTTAATGAATTCAAATAACGAGTTATCAACTCACTCAGAACCCCCTACCCCTTCTTATCTTTTGAATAAACCAGTCAATGGTTTCTCAAAACCTCTTCGTATTCTCAAGCCTAATGATTTTCAACACGTATTTTCCAATGCTGAAAAGTTTGGTAATCGTAATTGGACATTGATTGTTCGAGCAAACCAGCAGTGCTATCCAAGACTTGGTCTCGCCATCGCAAAAAAACAATTGCAACGTGCCGTTTGGCGAAATCGTGTAAAAAGATTGGCAAGAGAAGCATTTCGGCTACATAAGAAAGAGCTAAGTGGGTATGATATTGTCGTTTTAGGGCGAAAAGGCATGCAGGATATTGATAATAAGACCTTGCATAAAAGCTTTTTGCACCTAGTTCGTAAAATTAAAAAAAGTGGTCTAAAAGATCGCACGTAATCAAACATAAATAGACGTTTTTGTACCTGCTGTACCAAGCTACTTGGCAATTTGGGAGTTTGGGGAAAGGTACAAAAACTTTTTAGTGAGACCTTTGCATAAAAGGGGCGCGAGAGAAAAAAAGAGATGAAATTTGGCTGATTGAGGCGGAAATCACAGGGAATACCTAAGTATTCGCAAGGTGTCGCCCCGTAGGAAGTGCCCTTGGGGTACAACGAAAATCAGGCGCATTTCAGACTTTTTTCTCCGTGCATCCTTTCGTGCAAAGGTCTCTTAGTAAGGCTTTAAAAGGTTTTTCAATGAATATGAGATCGTTTTGGTGGTTGGCGTTAGCATTTACGCTAACATGGATGTGGCTTGAATGGATGCAGTTCTCTTCAGCAAAAGTTGAAGCAACGGTGCAAGCAAGTGCAGCGCAAGAAGTGCCTGTTGCAAATGCGACGTCAGGAAGTTCGGTATCGGGTTCAACCGATGTTCCGGGTGCGAACCTTGGTAGTGTGCATAACAGTGCAGTACCGGTGTTGCAAAATGGCATTTCTCAAGGTGAGAGAGTTCATGTTACGACGGATACGTTTGAAATAATTATTGATACCTTTGGTGGGGATATCCGTTCAGCAAAATTATTAGAGTACGGTGCGTCTGACGATCACTCCAAGCCATTTCAGTTATTAAGTGACTCTGGCCCCTTGGTTTATATGGTTCAAAATGGAATCGCCGTTCAGCCAAATGCTAAGTTGCCTGCGCCAACCCATAAAACACAATATCAAACGGCTCAAAAAGAGTACGTAATGACAGGGGATACCTTAACGGTTCCTTTAACTTGGACTGAGAATGGGGTCACAGTTACGAAAAGTTATACCTTTACCAAAGGGAAGTATTTAGTTGATGTTGCCTATAAAATAGACAACCAAACGAGCGAAGTGTGGTCGGGAAGCTTGTACTCTCAAATTGTGCGTAATCGCTACAACCCTGATGAAAACTTTATGATGTACACCTATACAGGACCAGTGCTTTATGACCCTCATGCTGAGGACAAATATGTTAAACACTCCTTTGATGACTTACTGACTCAACCTGTTTCAGGAAAAATGGTTACGGGTGGTTGGGCCGCAATGATTCAGCAGTATTTTTTGACGGCACTGATACCGAACCAAGAAGCTCAAAACACCTATTATGCAAAACCTTTGGCAGAGGGACGTTATGCACTTGGTGTGGTTGAGCCGATGATGGTGGTTGATTCTGGCCAATCTGGCGTACTGTCATCCAGTGTGTATATTGGACCTGAAAAACAGGATGTATTGGCTAAAATTGCACCTGGGCTAGAGTTAACCATTGATTACGGTGTCTTAACGATTTTAGCAGAGCCTCTGTTCTGGTTACTCGATAAGATTCACAGCGTGGTAGGCAACTGGGGGGTGGCGATTATCTTATTGACGGTGATGATTAAGTTGGTTTTCTATAAACTATCTGAAACCAGTTATCGCTCTATGGCTCGTTTGAAAAAATTTCAGCCGAAATTGAAGCAGTTAAAAGAGAATTACGGCGACGATAAAGCACTCTTTCAACAGAAAATGATGAAGCTCTACAAAGAGGAGAAAATCAATCCATTAGGCGGTTGCTTGCCAATATTGATTCAGATGCCGGTATTTATTGCGCTTTACTGGGTGTTGTTGTACTCCGTTGAAATGCGTCATGCACCATTTTTCTTATGGATTCAAGATTTGTCAGCAACGGATCCGTACTATATTTTGCCGATTATTATGGGGGTAACGATGTATATCCAGCAGAGGCTGAACCCTTCTGCGATGATGGACGAAATGCAGCAAAAAGTGATGAAGTTTTTGCCATTTATTTTCACCCTCTTTTTTATCTTCTTCCCAGCAGGATTGGTACTTTATTGGGTGGTGAACAATATTTTATCGGTAGCACAGCAGTGGTACATTACTAAGAAAATTGATGAAATTGACGCTAAAGAGAAAGAAAAAGAGAAAGAGAAGGCAAAAGAGAGAGCGAGTAAATAGCGATGCAGTTAACTTATCAGAAACTTGGTCAAGATCACCCTATGTATGGGAAAGTCGAATTTTTGGTTGCCGATGGCACCACCCCAATTTGTTATAAAACCAAAGCGGGATACTTACCTTTAGAGTCAAATACCTCCGCAAACCGTGTGGTAAATAATACTGAGGCGATTGAAGTAAAATCGAAGCCGCTGTATGTTCTGTCTTTTAAAGTGAATGGTGAAAAAGAGGAGATGACATTCTCCTCTAAAAAAAATCTGGATAAGCAGATTGCACTGTACTCTGAGAAAGCATTTATTACCGATATTAAAACGACAACCTATAAAACGATTGTTTAAAAGTCTAATTAATATCTCTTTTTTTAAAAGCGCCCTTTATAGGGCGTTTTTTGTTGGATCTTGAGTAAGTAGGAGCGAATCATGATATTTGATAATGTAGATACGATTGCTGCGATTGCCACCGCACCAGGGCGTGGTGGGGTTGGCATTGTACGAGTGTCGGGCGCTAAAGTCGTTGAGATTGCTCAGGCTGTTTTAGGCTTATTACCGAAGCCACGTTATGCCTATTATGGGGATTTTTTAGGGGCTGAGGGTCAAATATTAGACCGAGGTATTGCGCTCTATTTTCCAAACCCAAACTCTTTTACGGGGGAAGATGTATTGGAGTTACAGGCGCATGGTGGGCCTGTTGTGTTGCAGTGGTTACTCAATAGAGTGGTTGAACTTGGTGCGCGTTTAGCCGAACCAGGCGAATTTTCGAAACAGGCTTTTATCAATGATAAGTTGGATTTAACACAAGCAGAAGCCATTTCAGATCTGATTGAAGCCTCTTCGGAGCAAGCGGCACGCTCTGCCATGCGCTCATTGCAGGGAGATTTTTCACGAGAAGTGAATGCGCTGGTAGAGGAGACAATTCGACTGCGTATTTATGTTGAAGCGGCGATTGATTTTCCAGAAGAGGAGATTGATTTTTTATCGGATGGTAAAGTTGCGGGTGATTTACAACGCATTTTGGATCGACTGCAACAAGTATTTCGTGCCGCAAAACAGGGGGCGCTACTCAGAGAGGGAATGTCGGTTGTGATTTTAGGGCGTCCTAATGCAGGAAAATCAAGCCTGTTAAATGCGTTATCAGGGCGAGAAAGTGCGATTGTTACCGACGTTGCTGGAACGACCAGAGATATTGTGAAAGAGGAAATTAATATTGACGGAATGCCTTTGCATATTTTAGACACCGCTGGGGTGCGAAAAGCAACCGACCAAGTGGAAAAAATTGGAATTGAACGTGCTTGGCAAGCGTTAGACGATGCGGATAGAGTATTGGTGATGCTGCAAGCAGGTGAGGAGATTCATCCAGAAGATCAAGTTATTTTAGATCGGTTGCCTAAAGAGGTGCCTGTTACCTTGGTGCGTAATAAAATTGATTTGATTGAGCAGGCGCCAAAAATTGAGGTTGAAGCTGAAACTCAGCGTACCGTTATTTGGTTATCAGCAAAACATCAACAAGGGCTGGACTTGCTTAAAGAACACCTTAAAACGGAAATGGGCTTTGCTCAAACAGTAGAAGGGGTCTTCATGGCTCGAAAACGTCATTTAGATGCGTTGGAAACTGCACTGTCTTGGCTAGAGAGTGGTCAACAGCAGTTAGAAGGGGTTGCGGCAGGTGAGCTTTTGGCTGAAGACTTACGTTTAGCACAACAAGCACTGTCTGAAATTACAGGGCGCTTTACTTCAGATGATTTATTGGGTCGAATTTTTACCTCTTTTTGTATTGGAAAATGAATTACGCGACTCCGACAGAAGAAGCCTCTGCTGAAATACTCATTAAAAAAAGTCGTTTTATCGCACATGCAAAGCAAATTGTTTCACGTGAAGCAGCGATGAGTTGGTTGAGCGAGGTGAGAAGCGATTACCCAGATGCCCGGCACCACTGCTGGGCATACTTAATTGGAGATCCATCTTGTGCAATCAATGCGGGAATGGGTGATGATGGAGAACCTTCTGGTACGGCAGGAAAACCAATCTTAAATGTGCTGAATCACAAAGGGGTAGGTGATGTGATGATTATTGTCGTGCGTTATTTTGGTGGGATTAAACTCGGTGCAGGCGGATTAACGCGCGCTTATGGCCAAGCTGCACAAGCGGTTATGGCGGTATTGCCATTAGAGCAACAAATTGAAATGGTAGCCTTCCAGTTGGTTTGTGACTTTGCGTTAGAGCAAAAAATTAGACATTGGGTGAATATTTTAAAGGGTGATATCTTAAGAGTTCATTATGCTCAACAAGTTGAATTGGAGGTAAGCATCCCCCAACAAGTGCAGTTAGCTTTTATTAGGAAGTTACAAGCCGTTTCCTGTGTTTTTAAACTCTTATAACGTTTATGTGTTCAAGTTGCTTGAATAAAACCTTTCTAATTTTTTAATATTTTTGTCACTCCCTTGTCATATTTGGCTACTAAAATCATAGGTAGTTTTTTATACCTACCTAATCAGGTAACCTACTTAGTGCCAAGCCAAATATGGAGTTAAAAAATGTCTACTACAATTATTGATGATGATGGTGTTTCTAATCCATCAAAGAACAACTCTTTAACAGACCTTGTTGAGCAACAAGTTGCCCTTAATCTTTCGCGTCGGTCTTTTCTTAAATCAGGAGCCGCCTTTGGTGTTGCTGGAATTTTTGGCATGGGGTTAAGTGGATGTATTGCTTTTGATGATAATGGTAATCCTGTCGTAGCAGAAGAGTCGTCTTCACCTCCGATTAGTTTTCAAGCTGTTAGTACGAGTACTTCAGATAGTGTCGTCGTGCCAGAGGGCTATGTTGCAGAAGTACTTTATCGTTGGGGAGATGTGTGTGTCGCAGGCGCACCAGCATTTTTAGGTACCGCAGCAGAAAGCTGGCAAGAACAAGAGTTACAAGCCGGTGATAATCATGATGCGATTTTCTTTTTTCCATTAAAAGATGCGCAAGGTAATTCACGCAGTGATGCAGGTTTATTGTGTATCAACCATGAATATATTAATCCAGAATATTTTTTCCCTGCAGGCAGTATAAATTGGTATGACAATCTTGATGCGGATATGGTTAAAAAGATGATTGCGGCACATGGTGTTTCTGTGATTGAGGTGAGCAAGAGTGACTCTGGCGAATGGTCTGTTGTTAATAATTCACAATATAATCGTCGTATCACAGGTTATACCCCGATTGAAATTTCTGGACCTGCAAAAGGAGATGATCTGTTAAAAACAGCCGATGATCCATTGGGTGTTGAAGTTTTAGGTACGTTAAATAACTGTGGAGCAGGTATGACACCCTGGGGAACTTATATTACCTGTGAAGAAAATTTTAATGGTTACTTTGGTTCAGAGAACCCACTTTTTGTTCCAACAGATCATGAAAATCGTTATGGCTTACGTGCTGGGGGGTTTGGTTATCGTTGGCATACCCAAGATCCGCGTTTTGATATTTTTGTAAATCGCAACGAACCCAACCGTTTTGGTTGGGTTGTAGAAATTGACCCTTTTAGTCCTACAAGCATGCCTAAAAAACGCACTGCATTAGGACGTTTTAAACATGAAAATGCTGAGATGGTCTTATCAACCAATAATAAAGCGGTTGTTTACATGGGGTGTGATGAGCGTAATGAGTATCTTTATAAGTTTGTGAGCGATGGCGTCTATGATGCGAACACGCCATCTTCCGGTAATGATTTATTGGATTCTGGAATACTCTACGTTGCCCGATTAGATGCTGGGGTGGCTGAAGGGGATAATAAAGGTGTGGGAACTTGGATTCCACTTCTCTTTAATGAAAATGGGTTGACGGTTGCGAATGGCTTTACGAGTCAAGCGGACATTTTAATTCGTACCAGGGCGGCAGCGGATCGTGTTGGAGCAACCATGATGGATAGACCTGAGTGGATTGCTGCAAACCCTAATAAAAAAGGAGAGGTCTATCTTTCTTGCACCAATAATAATCGTCGTGGTTCGGAAACACCCGCGACGAGTAATGCAATTGATGGTACAACAATCGCAGGCTCTGCTCGACCTGCGATTGATGATGCAAACCCACGTGCGGTGAATAACTGGGGGCATATTATTCGCTGGAATGAAGATGGAGGAGATGCTGCTGCAACCACCTTTACGTGGGATATTTTTGTAATTGCTGGGAACCCTAACTTGGCCGATGAAGCGAAACATGGTTCTGACAATATTACCGTTGAGAACATGTTTAATTCACCTGATGGTTTGCAATTTGATCCAGAAGGGCGTTTATGGATTCAGTCAGATGGCGATTTTTCGAATGTGGGGGATTATGAAGGTCAAGGTAATAATCAGATGTTGGTTGCGGATGTGACAACCGGAGAGATTCGTCGTTTTATGGTAGGACCTTCTGGTTGTGAAGTCACTGGTGTTACCTGGACACCAGATGGAACGACCTGTTTTGTAGATATTCAGCACCCTGGAGAAGTTAAAAGCCACCCTAATAAACCGCTGGATATAGGCATTTATCCTGATATGGATGCTTTTGTTAAAAATAATCCAACCGCTTTTTCAAAGTGGCCTGATGGGAATACGGCTGGACGACCCCGTTCAGCCACCATTGTCATTCGCCGGATGGATGGTGGCGTGGTCGGCACTTAATCTTATTGAGGCGGAAATCTTAGGGAATATCTAGGTGTTCGCAAGGTTTTCAACGAAAATCAGGCGACTTCAGTCTTTTTTATACCCCAGGGTATCCTCTCTTGAGCACGCTCAATTCACCTTGTCCGTGCATCCTTTCATGCAAAGGTTTCTTATTAAATAAAGCATTATTGCACTGTCAATAATGCTTTTATTTCTCTCTTTGTATTGATCAAACTCTTATACCCTCTTGTAATTTGGAATTAAATATAACTTTTAGCTCTTTCTTGAGTTCATATAACACGTTATGATATTTTTTAATGATCAAAATTTACTTATAAAGGGTTTACGCAATGAACTATGCTCGACAGCAGAGAAAAAAAATGGTGCTTATATTGGTGCTAAGCTTTTTTGTTGTCGGTGCACTGGCGATTTTTGTTGTACGAGACACCACACAGTTCTTTATTGAGAAACAAGCGGAAGAGGTGGCAAATATTGTTGCCACTTTTGCAAAAACTGCTCGCTCGGTATATGCCGATGTGGCGATTAATAAGTTAAAATCTGATGGCTATGGTGCGCATGTTGATTCAGAAATTCATAAAGGATACATTCCCATTCCGGCACAGTTTTTAAAGGAACTGGGGGTGGCTACCGAGCAAAACACAGCGAACTTATTTCACTATCGCCCTGTGAGCCGTTGGAATATTGAGCCAAGTCAAGGGCTTTCAAATGAGTTTCTAAAGTGGGCGTGGCCTCAATTGGAGGCGCAAGATCAGGTAAATCCTAAAGGACCAATCGAGTGGCAACCTATTTTTCGCATTGAAAAGGCGAATGGTGAAAATGTATTTCGCTATTTAACCGCGGATGCGGCAACTTCAGCAAGTTGTGTCTCTTGTCATAACCATTATGAAACCACTGAAAAAGTTAAAAAGCTTCGAGAACTCTCGGGCGTTTCTCATGGAAAATCATGGAAGCAACACCAATTACTGGGTGCGCTTGAGATAACGATTCCGTTAAGTCGTATTGAGCACGTTGCAGAGGAGCAGCTCAATCGAGCAGTATTGTGGATTGCGGTTATCTTTTTTGGTTTTTTAGCACTCATTGGCGGAATTTATCTTTTAAACAGTCGCTTACATCGAAATTTAGAAAATCTATCATGGGAGGCAAACCATGACTCTATGACGGAGCTGTTGAACCGTCGAGCCTTTGAAAGAGAGGCGGAAACCTTATGGGAAGAGGCGGTTAACAGTGATAAAGAGCACGCATTGCTGTTTTTAGATTTGGATAAATTTAAAGCGATTAATGATACCTACGGACATCATGCTGGTGATGCGGTCTTGAAAGCGGTTGCAGAGCAGCTTAGTTGTGAGCGCAGAGAGTATGATTTGGTTGCGAGATTAGGCGGTGATGAGTTTGCGCTACTGCTCCCTTATTGTTCGCTTGAGGTTGGTTTATTAGTGGCAAAAAGAGTGTTGCGTAAAATTGAGTCGATTCGTATTGATTGGAAAGGAGAGGTGCTTATCATTGGTGCAAGTATTGGGGTGGCTAAAATGAACAAGGGTTCGCCGAGTATTCAGAAAGTGATTGAACAGGCTGATATGGCCAGTTATATAGCTAAAAAATCTTCTGAAACCAAAGCCGTTGCATTCTCTGAAGATCCCTAAAAAGAGTGCGTTATGCTGATTTTGTTTAAACAATTTGTTCAGATGGCGCTATAATCAAAAATATGAAACATTATTTGATGGTCTTTGTTATTCTATTTTCTGCACTATCCTCTTCTTGGGTCGGTGCGGTGGTGTCTTCAGGAGTGCAAAATAAGGGTACTTTAAGTGAAAAACAAACCACTTTGTTGAACGAGATACCTCAGCATCAAGCGAATTTATCGCATGGTTGTTCTTCGGTGCCGTCAGAAACGAATGGCATTCAACAAACGGACAATGCGTATTGTGTGGACTGTTTTGATCAGTGTCAGTGTGATAACAGTGCTTGCCATAAAATGAACTCCCCTTTGGTCGGCATTCATATAGATCTGCTTAATATTCAAGATATAGCTAAAATACCTGCCCTTTTTGTTCCATCCAAACTGAAAAATGCTCCTATTTTTCTCGATTTTCGTCCCCCTAAAAATTCATAGTATTACTTTTTAATTTCTTACAAAGCTTATTTCTTATAAGTTGTTGTATTTATTTTAAAGACCGTTATCTGCTTTTCATCGGATGGTCTATTTTAAGAAAGGTTTTATTATGAAACATCTCGTTTTAAATGCACTGCTATGTTCATTTGTAGTCTCTTTTTCCGCTTTTGCAAGTGCAGAAAGTTCAGAGAGTCATGCTCACTCAGAAGAAAGTCATGCGTCTGAAATTGCACTGTTAGAAAGTGAATCTACTGCAGTCTATAAATACGTCTGCCCAATGCACCCTCAAATTATTCGCGATCATGAAGGCACTTGCCCTATTTGCGGCATGGACTTAGTGAAGCAAAAAATTCAAGCCTCGGTTGGAGCGCCTAAAATTTCAGCAGGCGGTGGTGCAAATGGTCTAAAGCAAGGTCTCGCAATCCGTACGGCTGAGGTGCAAAAAACCACGTTATGGCGCTATATTCCAACCTTTGGCAAGGTGGTTTCTGACGAATCAAAGCTTATTCATATTCATCCAAGGTCATCTGGTTGGATCAGTGATTTAAGCGTCCATAGCTTAGGAGATACGGTTGAAAAAAATCAACTGCTGTATCGCCTGTATTCACCTGAAATTGTTTCTGCACAACAAGATTTCTTATTGGCATTGCATAACCGTAAACGGTTAGGAAAGTCCGCAGACTCTTTAGTGGCTTCAGCCAAAATACGATTGGAGTTATTGGGCGTGAGTCGTGGCGTGATTAGACAAATTCAACGTCTTAACAAGCCGATCAATAAAATTCCGATTTATGCCAGTCAGAAGGGTGTGGTTTTAGCACTTTCTGTGCAAGAAGGGATGTACATTCAACCTCAAACCGAGCTGATGACCATCGCGGATTTATCCACGGTATGGGTCGAAGCTGAAATTTTACCCTTGCAACAAAGTTGGGTTAAAACGGGATTAACCGCCAATTTAACCAGTCAAGCCTTTCCTGAACAACGCTGGGAGAGTCAAATAGAGTACCTTTACCCTTTAACCGATGCACGTACTCAAGCCTTAAAAGTTCGTTTGCCCGTACTGAATGAACAACATCTGCTAAAACCCAATATGTTTATCGACGTTGAAATTTATGGGGGGGGTAAAAGAGGTGTCTTAGCGATTCCATTGGAAGCGGTCATTGATGATGGCAGAACGCAAAGAGTGGTTCGTCAACTGGACAGTGGTCAGTTTGATGTGGTTGAGATTACCACAGGGATTCAAACCAAAGGCATTGTTGAAGTGTTATCGGGTTTACAAGCAGGACAAAAAATTGTTATTTCAGGTCAGTTCTTGATTGATTCTGAGAGTCAAATTCAGTCTAACTTGCGACGCTTAATGTCGGCTGGAGAGACCCCTCCTCCCGCAGAACATAATCATTAAAGGAGACGGTTAAATGATTAATCATATTATTACCTACTCCATTCGTAACCGAGTATTGGTTTTGTTGTTAAGTGCGGCCATGGGCGCTTGGGGTTGGCTATCGTTGCAAAATACCCCGCTGGATGCCATTCCAGATCTTTCGGATGTTCAGGTTATTATTAAAACGCCGTTTGCAGGTCAAACGCCTCAAGTAATTGAAGATCAGGTAACGTATCCTATTTCAAGTTTGATGATGTCAATTCCAAAATCCAAGGCGGTGAGGGGGTACTCTTTTTTTGGGGACTCCTATGTCTATGTGTTGTTTGAAGATGGCACCGATCCGTATTGGGCGAGGTCACGGGTATTGGAGTACTTAAGTCAGGTAAAGGTTTTTTTACCTGAAAGTGTGCAACCCACGCTGGGGCCTGATGCCTCGGGTGTTGGGTGGGTTTATCAATATGCTCTGGTGGATCGAAGCAACCAATACGATTTAGCGCAACTTAGAAGTCTTCAAGATTGGTTTTTAAAATACGAACTGCAATCGGTTCCTGGTGTCTCTGAAGTGGCGGCCATTGGTGGCATGATTAAACAGTATCAAGTCACGGTGGATCCCAATAAATTACGCGCGTATCAACTGCCGTTAAAAAAAGTGCAGCAAGCGATTCAAAAAAGTTCGGTTGAGATGGGTGCTTCGGTGATTGAGCAAGCCGAAGCGGAATACATGGTCGCATTAAAGGGCTATGTCACCCGTGTTGCCGATCTTGAAAAGATTCCTGTAGGGCTGTTTTCAGAAAACAATACCCCGATTCTTTTAAAAGATGTTGCGACCGTAAAGCTAGGGACGCAATCGCGTCGTGGCATTGCTGAACTCAATGGTGAGGGTGAAGTGGTTGGCGGCATTATTGTCATGCGCTCAGGCGAAAATGCGTTAGAAGTCATTGAGGCGGTCAAAGCCAAAATGGAAGCACTTAAATCAAGCTTACCAAAGGGCGTGGAATTTGTAGAAGTTTACAATCGAGCCAGCTTGATTGATCGTGCCGTTGCGACCTTAACCAATAAATTAATTGAAGAGATGATTGTTGTCGGTTTAATTTGTTTACTGTTTTTAATGCACATACGGTCTGCATTTGTGGCGATTTTATCCCTGCCTTTGGGGATTTTAGGCGCGTTTATTATTCTCGAGAAAATGGGTGTTTCCGCCAACATTATGAGCTTAGGGGGAATCGCCATTGCGATTGGAACTATGGTGGATGCCGCCATTGTTATGATCGAAAACACCCACAAGCATTTGGAGCGTCACTTTAAAAAAACCGGAAAACATGCAGAGGGTGAAGAGCATTGGACACTGGTGTTAAATGCATCAAAAGAGGTTGGTTTACCACTGTTCTTTTCATTGTTAATTATTGCACTGAGTTTTGTTCCTATTTTCGCTTTACAGGAACAAGCAGGCAGATTGTTTACTCCGCTCGCATTAACCAAAACCTTGGTGATGGCGGTTGCGGCTGGTTTGGCGATTAGTTTAATTCCCGTCTTAATGGGCTATTTTATTCGCGGCAAGCTTCCCAGCGAGTCGAAAAACCCTATTAACCGTGTTTGTATTGCGGGGTATCGTCCGATATTAACCCGCGTATTGGCTTGGCCAAAAACGGTTTTATTGGTGTCCATCGTTCTGTTGGCAACCATTGTATATCCATGGCAACAATTAGGTTCAGAGTTTATGCCTGAACTAGAAGAAGGGGATTTGCTTTATATGCCGACGACTTTACCAGGGTTGTCTATTGGGCAAGCACAGGCGTTATTACAACAAACCAATGAGATTATTAAAAGCTTTCCTGAAGTGAAAACCGTCTTTGGCAAAATTGGTCGTG